>DASQCL010000145.1:0-12335 GCA_035634715.1 Solirubrobacterales bacterium | reverse complement strand
TCGCTCATCGTCACATGCTCGGACTCGCCGATCACGAGCGCCGGCTTCGCGCGCTCGACCTCGGCGTCGAGCTCGTTCGGCGCCAGCCCGGGATTGAGCGGGTGGACGACGGCGCCGAGCTTCATCAGGGCGTGGAGCGTGATCACGTACTCGAGTCCCGACGGCTGGGCGATGACGACGTTCCCACCGCGACGCACTCCCCGCGCGGCGAGACGCCGCGCGCCCCGCGACGCCTCCGCCTCGAGCTCCTCGTAGGTCACCTCAACGCCGCCGGCGATCACGGCCACCCGGTCGGGGCAAGTCTCGGCGCGCTGGGCGAGCCAGTTGTCGAGGATCATCTTGGGAAGCCGCCGTAGGTCACGGCCAGGGATAATTCCGAACATGCCGATTCGCCACAAGCAGGCCCCGCCGGAGGAACAGCTCTATGCGCCCGTCGAGTGGCGCAGCGCGGGCGAGTTCGAGGACATCCTGTACGAGAAGGCCGACGGGATCGCGAAGATCACGATCAACCGGCCCGACGTGCGGAATGCCTTCCGCCCCCAGACGCTGGCCGAGCTCCGCGACGCCTTCAACCGCGCCCGCGACGACCTCGACGTCGGCTCCATCATCTTCACCGGGGCCGGGACAGAGGCGTTCTGCTCCGGCGGTGACCAGCGGATCCGGGGCGATGACGGCTACATCGGCGACGACGAGGTCGCTGAGCACGGTGTGGGGCGGCTGGACGTGGGCGACCTTCACGTCCAGATCCGCCGCCTGCCGAAGCCGGTGGTGGCGATGGTCGCCGGCTACGCCGTGGGCGGCGGGCACATCCTCCACCTGGTCTGTGACCTGACCATCGCCGGCGACAACGCCCGCTTCGGCCAGACCGGGCCCCGGGTCGGAAGCTTCGACGGCGGCTTCGGCGCCAGCCTCCTGGCGCGCAACATCGGGGTCAAGAAGGCGAAGGAGGTCTGGTTCCTGCTCCGCCTCTACTCGGCCGAGGAGGCCCTGGAGATGGGGCTGGTGAACGCGATCGTCCCCGTCAACGACCTCGAGAAGGAGACGGTCGCGTGGTGCCGCGAGATGAACGCCCTCTCCCCTCTCGCCCTGCGACTGCTCAAGGCGAGCTTCAACGCGGACGAGGACGGCCTCGCCGGCCTCCAGCAGCTCTCCCACGACGCAACGCTCCTCTTCTACATGACCGAGGAGGGCCAGGAGGGGCGCAACGCGTACGTGGAGGGCCGCGAGCCCGACTTCGGCAAGTACCCCCGGCGGCCCTAGCCCGCATGCGTCTCTGGTTGATGGCCGCGAGGCCGCGGACCCTGCCGGCAGCGATCGCCCCGGTGCTGGTGGGCACCGCGGCGGCAGTGGAGCGGGTCGATGGCATCCGCGTCGGCGCCTTCATCGCCGCGCTCGTCGGCAGCATCTTCATCCAAATCGGAACGAACCTGGCGAACGATTACTCGGACGCCAGGCGCGGCGCCGACACCGCCGACCGGCTCGGGCCTGTGCGGGTGACGTCCTCAGGCCTCGTGGCTCCCCGCCGCGTCCTGATCGCGACCTGGATCGCATTCGCCGTCGCGGTGGCGGCCGGCATCTACCTCGCGACGGTGGCGGGGGTCGTCATCCTGATCGTGGGCGCCGCCTCGATCCTCGCGGGAGTGCTCTACACCGGAGGGCCGCGGCCGTACGGCTACGCGGGGCTGGGCGAGCTGTTCGTCTTTCTCTTCTTCGGGCTCGTCGCCGTGAACGGCTCCTACTACGTGCAGCTCGAGCGCCTGGACTGGCTGCCCTTCGGCCTCTCCGTGGCTGTGGGGTGCCTGGCGACCGCGATCCTCGTCGTCAACAACGTCCGGGACGTCGACACCGATCGCCGCGCCGGGAAGATGACGCTGGCGGTTAGGCTCGGCCGGCAGCGCACGCGCAACCTCTACGCGAGCCTGATCGGGGCGGCGTTCGTCGCGGTCCCGGTGACGCTCCTGGCCACCGACAGCTCGGCCTGGGGGCTTCTGATGCTGCTCTCGGCGCCGTTGGTGGATCGGCCCCTCAGGGCGGTGATGACGCGAACGGACGGCCCGGCGCTGAACGGCGCCCTGGCGGGGACCGGGGCGCTCCTCGCGGCCTTCAGCGCGCTGCTCGCTCTGGGCCTGCTACTTGCCACGATCTGAGATGAAGGTCGCCGCCGTCGAGGCCGTGCCCTACGCACTGCCGTTCCGGGAGCCCTACGTCACGGCGCGAGGCCGGCTGGAGCGGCGCGAGATGGCTCTCGTCCGCCTCCGGACGGATGAGGGCGTAGAGGGGCTTGGAGAGGCCGTTGCCATGTCGCTCCGCGGTGGCGCCGGAGCCGCGAGCCTCGCTCGGGAGGTGCTCGACGTCGCCGGACCGGCGCTCGTGGGATTGGACGTGCCGGCGGATCTTCCGCCCGGCCTCACCGCGACCTCGCCCGCCGCGGCGGCGGCCCTGGAGGTTGCTCTCCTCGACCTGACCGCGAAGGCGGCCGGGCTGCCGCTCTGGCGGTCGCTGGGCGCAGAGTCCGCCAAGCCGGTCCGGTGCAACGCCACCCTGGTGGCGGGCCCTCCGACCGCCGTCGCAGCGGATGCGGAGCGATGGGCGGAGCGCGGCTTCGCGACGTTCAAGCTCAAGGTGGGCGTGCCGGGCGACGTCGGCCAGGTCGAGGCCGTGCGCGGGGCTGTGGGACCACGGGCGCGGCTGCGAGTGGACGCCAACGGCGTCTGGACGCCCCAGGACGCGGTTCTCCGGCTCACCGCGATGGAACGACACGGAATCGAGCTCGCCGAGCAGCCCGCGGCGGACCTCGAGGACCTCGCTGTCGTCCACAACCAGACCGCGATCCCGATCGCGGCCGACGAGAGCGTGAACAGCGCCGACGACGCACGCCGTGCCACCGAGCTGGGTGCCTGCCAGCTGGCGACGGTGAAGCTCGCCAAGGTCGGCGGCATCACGCCGGCTCGGGGGATCGCCGGGGAACTGCCCGTGTACCTCTCGAGCGCGCTGGACGGCCCCGTAGGGATCGCGGCGGCGGCTCATCTGGCGCAGGTCCTTCGCCCCGCGGCGCTGTGGGCGGGCCTGGCGCACGGGCTGGCCACCCAGCTCCTGTTCGCGGACACGATCGCGTCCGTCGAGTGCGACCTGCGCGGTGACCTCCTTCACCTGCCCCAGGGGCCGGGGCTTGGCGTGGAGATCGACGAAGCGGCGCTGGAGCGAAACCGGATCTAACGCACACACGTGAACGCCGGCGCGGCGGAGCCTGTAGTCCGAGCGTGCCGTTGAGTAGCGAGATTCGCAAGGCTCCAGGAACGGTGGCGAATGACACCGGCGAGATCGTCGAGCTCCGCGAGGGCACGAAGGCGCTCATCAGGCCGATCCGGGCCTCCGATCGCACGCGACTGAACGAGGGCTTCGAGAGCGCCAGCACGAGGTCGATCTTCATGCGCTTCCTCGGCCCGCAGCCGCGGCTTTCGCAGCGCCAGCTCGAGTATCTGACCGCGGTCGACCACGTCCACCACGAGGCGCTGATCGCGGTCGACCCCGAGACCGGGCAGAGCTTCGGCACCGCGCGCTACGTCCGCAGCGAGGACGAGCCCGAGGCGGCTGAGTTCGCCGTCGGCGTCGGCGACCGCTGGATGCGGATCGGCCTCGGGACGGCGCTCTTGACCGCGCTGGTCGAGCGCGCCCGCGAGGCCGGGGTCGTGCGGTTCACGGGCCTGATCCACGCTGACAACGTCGCGATCAGGCGGCTGATCGCCAAGGTTGCGGGGCCCTACGAGACCAAGTTGGCCGGCCAGGGCGCCCTGGAGGTGGTCGTAGACCTGTAAGCGGAGCCCGCGAGCCGTGGCCGCGACCCACCGCCGGATACCGTTCGCCGCGGTGGATCCCACCAATCGCAACACCGCGCTGGCATCCGCAATGGTCGAGGAGCTCGCGCGCTGCGGCGTCCGGCACGCGGTCGTCGCGCCCGGCTCGCGCTCGACGCCGCTCGCGCTCGCGCTCTGGCGCCAGCCGGCGATCGAGGTCGCCGTGATCGTCGACGAGCGCTCGGCGGGCTTCTTCGCGCTGGGCGCCGCCCAGGCGAGCGGCCAGCCGGCGGCCGTCCTCTGCACGTCCGGTACGGCGGCGGCCAATCTCCACCCCGCGGTCTGCGAGGCGGATGAGGCCGGCGTCCCGCTGATCGTGCTGACGGCGGACCGCCCACCGGAGCTCAGGGACATCGGGGCCGGCCAGACCATCGACCAGCTCAAGCTGTACGGGGACGCCGTGCGGTGGTTCTGTGAGGTCGGAACGCACGACGCCGACAACGGGGGTCTCCTCCACTACCGCTCGGTGGCCTGCCGCGCCTACGCCGGCGCCCGCGGCGACCCCCGTCCAGGCCCCGTGCACCTGAACCTGGCCTGGCGCGATCCCTTGGGGCCGGAGCCCCACCCCGAGGACGTCACAGCGACCTCGGAGCTCGCCCTGCGAGGTCGAGGCGAGCGACCCTTGACAGCCGTGCCCGGCCCCGGGGCGCCGCAGCCCAGCGAGGCGCTCGTCGACATGATGGTCGGCCACGTGCGGGACGACTCCCGGCGGGGAATCATCGTGTGCGGTCGCCAGCTCGATTCCGGGCTCGCCGAGCCGCTCAGCCGGCTCGCCGCCGCGTGCGGCTACCCGATCCTCGCCGAGCCGACGTCGCAGCTCCGCCTGGGACCGCACGATCGGTCGCTGGTCGTGTCGCACTACGACGCGATCGCCCGCCTGCGCCCCACGGCGCTCGAGCCAGAGGTCGTACTGAGATTCGGCGATATGCCGACCAGCAAGGCGCTGCGGCAGTGGCTTGCGGCCTTGCCGGAGAGCCGGCAGCTGATCGTCGATGACGGCTTCGGCTGGAACGAGCCCACGCGCTCGGCCGACGTCATCATGCGCGTCGATCCGAAGGGCCTGGCAAGCGCGATGGCCACCGAACTCCCCCATGGCACGGACGCCGAGTGGTCCAACGGCTGGCGTGCCGCCGACGACGCGGCGGCCGCGGCGATCGCCGACGCGATCGCGGAGGAGACGGCCCCTACGGAGCCGGGAGTCCATGCGGCGCTCGGACCGATCTACCGCGACGGTGATCTCGTCTGCACTGCCTCCTCGATGCCGATTCGCGACCAGGAGGCCTTCCTCCCCTCACTACCGACCGATGTCAGGTTTCTGTGCAATCGCGGCGCCAACGGAATTGACGGCCTGATCTCGTCGGGCATCGGCGCGGCCAAGGCCACCAGCCGACCGGCGTGGATCGTCACGGGTGACCTCGGGCTCTACCACGACATGAACGGCCTGGCAGCGCTGCGTGACTCGAGCACGCCGGTCCGAATCGTGGTGATCAACAACAACGGCGGCGGGATCTTCGAGTTTCTCCCTCAGGCCGAACAGGTCGACCGCGAGGAGTTCGAGGCGATCCTTGGCACTCCGCTGGGAATCGACCCGGCAAAGGTGGCGGAGGTCTACGGCCTGCGCCACCTCTTGGTCGACGATCTCGCGGGGTTGGCAGCGACCGCCGAGGGCGGAACGGCGCTTATAGAGATCCCGGTCGAGCGCCGTCGCAACGTCGAGATCCACCGGCGGATCGCGGACCGCGCGGGTGAGGCGCTTTCTGCGCTCAGCCGGTGACGAGCGGCAGCAGGGCCCCAAGCTTCAGCTCGGTCTCGGCAAGCTCGGCATCGGGACGCGAGTCCGCGACGATGCCCGCGCCGGCGAACAGGTGGGCGGTGCGGTCTCGCAGCAGAGCGCTGCGGAGGGCGACGCAGAACTCGCCGTCCTCAGCGGCGTCCATCCAGCCAACGGGCCCGGCGTACCAGCCGCGATCCAGGCTCTCGAGTTCGGCGATCGCCTGGAGCGCCCGCTCGCGCGGCTCACCCCCGACGGCGGGCGTCGGATGCAGCCGCCCGGCGAGGTCCACCGCGGAGCGAGGCTCCGCGAGCTGTGCGTGGATGGGGGTTCCGAGGTGCTGGATGTTTGCCACCTTGACCAGCTCCGGCTCGGGGGCGGCCTCGACCCAGACCGAATAGGGGCGCAGGGCGCGCTCGATCCGATGCACCACGATCTCGTGCTCGGAACGGTCCTTCGCGGACGTTCGAAGCTGCTCGCCGAGGTGGTCGTCGACTGAGGGGTCCGCGCTCCGCCGGGTGGAGCCGGCGAGCCCGACCGTGTCCGCGCTGGAGCCGCTGCGCCGCACGAGGAGCTCCGGGCTGGCTCCCAGGAATGCGCCCTCCGGCGACCCGCAGCAGAAGCAGAAACAGCTCGGGAACAGCTCGCGTAGCGCGCCGTAGAGCGCCGCCGGGTCGTGCGCGCGCGGGGCCTCCACCGTGACCTCGCGGGCCAGCACCACCTTGTCGAGCTCCCCGTCGCGGATGCGCCCGACGGCCGCTGCCACCGAGGCCTCGTACCGCCCCGGCGGCGAGGCGCTGGCTATCCGCACCGAGCCGGTCGGATGGGGATCCACCAGCGGGAGCGAGCCCTCGCGAACCGCGGCCACCCGTGCGGCGAGACCTGTCGCCACCTCGTGTGCATCAGCCGCGGGATCGCTTACCGCGCAGAGGGTCATGTGCGTCTCGCCCGCGAGCCGGTGGAACACGACCTCGGGGAGAACCATCAGCGCGGGCGGGAATGACGCCCAGTGCGCGTTACCGGCCCCTTCGGCATCGAAGGCGAAGCCCCCAACCCACACGGGGCCGGCGCCGGCGGGCAGGCCGGGCGGCTCGTCCCCGCCGCGCCGCCGGGCGATCGTGGCGCACGCCGACACCACGTCCTCGAACCGGCCGGCGCCGCGCGAGACGACCTCGTGGGCGCTCCCCAGGCCCGCGATGGCGAACCCGTCGCGATCCGGCTGCTCCCAGCAGAACCAGCGGTCGGCAGCGCGCCGCGCAGCGAACACGGCCGCGCTCGGATCGTCCAGGTCGACGCGGGTCGTGACGCTGACCAGGCGTCGGCTCCCGGCGGCCTCGGCCAGCAGCGACTCCAGCGAACCGAGCGCTTCGGCCGCCTCGATCACGCGACGTCTATTGGTCGGGTCGTGAGCGGGTGATGGCGACCTCACCGGTGCGTGCCATCTCGATCAGCCCGTGCGGGCGAATCATCCGCTCGAAGGAGTCGATCTTGTCCTGTGTGCCGGTGACCTCGATGGTCAGGGTCCGGCGCGAGACGTCGACGATCCTCGCCTTGAAGATCTCCGCGAACTGCATGATGTCGGCGCGGTTCTCGACCGCCGCCTGAACCCGGAAGAGCGCCATCTCCCTGGCTATCGTCTGGTCCGGCTCCATGTCGCGGATCTTGATCACGTTGACCAGCTTGTGGAGCTGCTTGGTGACCTGGTCGATCGGGTGGACCGCGCCGTCGAGCGTCAGCGTGATCCGCGAGACCTCGGGGTCCTCGGTCGGGCCGACGGCGAGCGTGTCGATGTTGAACCCTCGCCGCGAGAACAGGCCGGCGATGCGCGCCAGCACACCGGGCTTGTCCTCGACCGTCAGCGAGAGAATGTGCTTGCGCCCAGTGAGCGCCTTGCCGACTCGCAGGTCCTCGAGCTTGATGAGATCCGGGGTGCCGGCCTCCATCAGAAGAGCCTCATCTAGCCCACCATGTCCCTTGCGGCAGCTCCCGCGGGGATCATCGGGAAGCAGTTCTCGGTCTTGTCCACGTGGACGTCAACCAGCACCGGACCGTCGGTCTCGAGCGCCGTCCGCATCGTGCCGGTGAGCTCGCGCTTGTCGTCGCACCGCATGGCCGACCAGCCGAAGGCCTCGGCGAGCTTCACCCAGTCGGGGCTGTCGCCCAGCTCAACGGAGCTGTAGCGCCCGTCCCAGAACAGCTCCTGCCACTGCCGGACCATGCCCATATAGCCGTTGTTCATCAGGAAGACCTTTACCGGGATGTCGTGATGAGCCGCGGTCGCCATCTCCTGGCACACCATCACGAGACTGCCGTCGCCCGCGAGGCACACGACCTGGTCGTCCGGGCGCGCGACCTTGGCGCCGATAGCCGCCGGCAGGCCGAAGCCCATCGTCCCGAGGCCGCCGGAATTGATCCACTGGCGCGGCCGGGAGAAGTGGTAGTACTGCGCCGCCCACATCTGGTGCTGGCCGACGTCGGACGTGATGATCGCCTCGCCCTCCGTGGCCTCGTACATCGCCTCGATCATGAACTGTGGCTTGATGGTCGAGTCGCTCGAGTCCTCGTAGCCCAGCGGGTACTCCGCCTGCCACGCCTTGATCTTGCCCCACCACTCGTCGAGCCGGCTCGGGTCCGCCTTCAGCGCGCGGTACTCGCGCGTGAACTTGGGGAGCACGTCCTTCGCGTCACCGACGATCGGGATGTGCGCCGGGACGTTCTTGGAGATCTCGGCCGGATCCACGTCGATGTGGACGAACTTCGCGCGCGGCGCGAACTCCGAGAGCTTGCCGGTGATGCGGTCGTCGAAGCGCGCGCCGATCGCGAGGATCAGGTCCGCCTCGTCCATCGCGTAGTTGGCGGTGCGCGTGCCGTGCATGCCGAGCATCCCCAGCCACTGCTCATGCGGCGCCGGGAAGGCCCCCAGGCCCATCACGGTGAGCGTCACGGGGAACTTGTCCGAGGTGGCAAAATCGATGAGCTCCTGCGAGGCATTGGCGTTGACCACGCCACCGCCCGCGTAGATCACCGGCCGCCTCGAGTTCGCGAGCGCCTTGGCCGCCAGGCGAATCTGCTTGATGTTGCCCTCGGTCGACGGCTTGTAGCCGGGCAGGCTGGGCGGCCCCTCGGCGGGTTCGTACTCGATGTCCGCCCGGGAGAGGTCCTGCGGGACGTCGACCAGGACCGGGCCGGGGCGCCCGGTCGAGGCGATGTGGAACGCCTCGTGGATGTATTGGGGGATCTGGCGCGGGTCGGTGACCAGGAAGGAGTGCTTGACGATCGGGAGCGTGATGCCGGTGACGTCGGCCTCCTGGAAGCCGTCGGTGCCGATCAGCTCGGTGCGCACCTGCCCCGTGATGAAAACGGTGGGCACCGAGTCCATCATCGCGTCGGCGATCGCCGTCACCAGGTTCGTCGCGCCTGGCCCGGAGGTGGCGAAAGCAACCCCGACCCGGCCCGTGGCCTTGGCATACCCCTCGGCCGCGTGGCCGGCCCCCTGCTCGTGCCGTGACTGGATGTGCAGCAGGTCGGCGTCGTAGAGCGCGTCATAGGTTGGCAAATTGGCGCCGCCCGGGATGCCGAAGACGTGTTCTGTGCCCTCGGCCTTCAGCGCTTCACAGAGTGCGTCGGCGGCCCGCATGGGCGAGCCAGTGTAGCAACGGGTTTTGGGCGTCCCAGCGGGGCTTTTGGGCCCCGGGGCCGGCGATCAGGGAACGTGGAGCCGGGACTCGACGTCCTTGTAGACGAACTCGCACAGTGCCGCCACGTCGTGGCCGCTCCCCCCCTTGCACTTGTCGCCATCCCCGCGCAGCTCCGGGTTGTCCGGAACTCCGCCAACCAAGAGGTCGTTCCCCTGGTCCGTCGTCAGCAGGTCCGGCCCGCCGCCAGAGGTGTCACCGATCTGGCAGTCGATCGCCGGCACGGTCCTCTTGTCGCCGCAGGAGGCCGAGTAGTTGTCGCCATAGAAGACGTCGTCGCACGTACCCGGCTTGCACGTCGCGTTTTCGTCGCCGCCGTCGCCCGACTGGAGCGCGTCACTACCGCCGCCCGAGGTCGTCCCGGTCTTCGTGTAGTTGTCGCCGACCAGGACGTCATTGCCGGGGCCGCCGTTCAGCCCTCCCTTGTGATTCACCGGGCTGCTCTTGTCGTTCCCGCTCCCGCTCGCGTTGCCGTACGGCGCATAGCTGTCGCCGACCACGAGGTCGTTGCCGTCCGCCCCGGCAAGGCGATCGGTCGCCCCCCCGCTCGCGTCACCGCGAAGTGACGCGCTGTCCCCGATCAAGACATCGGCGTTTTTCAGTCCGACGATGTCCTTGTCGGGACTCGCTCCGGTGGCATCGCCGAGCGCATAGTTGTCTCCGACAACGAAATCGTCGCCGCCGGTGCCGTTGAGCGTGTCCCTCCCGGTCTCGCCGCTTTCGCTGCCAGCCGGGTTCGCGTTGTCCCCGACGATCAGGTCGTTCCCGGGCCCACCCTTGATCCGGTCATTACCCGGTCCCCCGATCAGGACGTTGCGCTCGTTGTTGCCGACGATCTTGTCGTTTCCGGCGCCGCCACAGACCACGTCCTTACCGTGTCTGAGCCGGTTGTTCGGAGCCTCGATCACGTCGCGCCCGCCGAGCGCTGCGATCACGTCCGTTCGGGGGGTGCCGTTGATCACGTCACGATGATCGGTGCCCACAATCGTCGCGGGCTTGCCGAAGCACATCGGGCGCCCGCGAGCGCCGCCCGACGGCGCGGACGCCAGCATCCAGAGCGCCCCAACCGCCGCGGCAACGGCGAGGACCCGGGGGCGACTGAGGCAGATTCCCGCCACAGCATCGTGCATACCCCCGCTATCGACGCCCTGGTCCCGCCCGTGAGCGAGTCGAGCGGGACTGGACGTTTAGTTAAGTCCGACGCGC
This sequence comes from Solirubrobacterales bacterium, assembly GCA_035634715.1. Classification (GTDB taxonomy): domain Bacteria; phylum Actinomycetota; class Thermoleophilia; order Solirubrobacterales; family 70-9; genus AC-56. Next base: position 1,809 of record DASQCL010000145.1, on the reverse strand, counting down.
ATCTCGCAGCCGCCGCCCAGGATCACTCGGTTCTTCTCAGCGCGGGCCAAAACGAGGGCGGAGGCCAGCGGCCGGGGCGGACCGGATCTACGGTTCTCGCCGGACCGCCTCGGACCGCTCGAACGCCCCCTCCAGCTCGCCGGGCTTCCAGCGTGTCCTAGGGAGGATGGCGCGCTCGATCACGCGGCCCTTGTAGCGCTCGATGGTCTTCAGCATCGAGCGGACGAGCTCCTCACCGAGATAGTGGGGCTTCAGTCCAAGGTCGATTAGCTTCGTGTTCGCGGCGTTGTAGTAGTGGTGCTCGGCCTCGATGCGGGGGTTCGGGTAGCTGTTGACCTCGACCTCGTAGCCCAGCTCGCCGCCGCTTCGCTTGACCAGCTCGGCAAGCTCGGCGACCGAGAACTGCTCGGTGAACTGGTTGAAGACCCGGAACTCGCCGAGCTCGGCTGGGTTGCTCGCCGCGAGCTCCACGCACTGGAGGGTGTCGCGGATGTTGAGGAAGCCGCGGGTCTGGCCCCCCTCTCCGTAGACCGTGAGCGGGTGTCCGATCACGGCCTGCACGCAGAAGCGGTTGAGAACGGTGCCGAAGTACTCGTCGTAGTCGAAGCGCGTGATGAGCCTCTCGTCCGCGGCCGACTCGTCGCTCTCGATCCCGTAGACGACCCCCTGATTCAGGTCGGTCGCGCGAAGGCCCCAGATGCGGCAGGCGAAGTGGATGTTGTGGGAGTCGTGGACCTTGGAGAGGTGGTACAGCGAACCGGGCATCTTCGGGAACGGGAGCGTGTCCTTGCGCCCCTTGTGCTCGATCTCGATGAACCCCTCCTCGATGTCGATATTGGGCGTGCCGTACTCCCCCATCGTCCCGAGCTTGACCAGGTGGCAGTCGGGCACGCAGTCGCGCATCGAGAACAGCAGGTTGAGCGTGCCGATCACGTTCGTGTACTGCGTCTCGACCGCCGTCGCCCGTGACTTCATCGAGTAGGGGGCAGACGGCTGCTCGCCGTAGTGGATGACCGTCTCCGGGACTGTCTCGGCGATCACCCGATCGAGGAACTTCCCGTCCTCGATCGATCCGACGAATGTCTGGATCTCCCTGCCGGAGACCTCCTTCCAGGCCTCGATGCGATCGGCGAGCGAGCCGATCGGAGTCAGCGAGTCGGTCGAGTGCTGGGTGTGCCAGCGACGGCGGGAGAAGTTGTCGACCACGGAGACCTCGTGCCCGGCCGCCGAGAAGCGCATGGCGGTCGGCCAGCCGAGATACCCGTCACCCCCGAGGATCAGGATTCTCATGACCGCGCGAGGGTAGCGGACGAACCCGCGTCTTGGCGACGCTTCGCATGAACGGCAGCGCGCGGATGGCGCCCCAGGCGCCATCTATTCTCTTCCGGCCGTGGAACCCGTGATCTTGCAGGCAGATTTGTTCCCGCCGGAGCTGACGGCGATCCGGATCGTCGGCCTGGCCTTCGCGGCTGCGATCGCGGCCTTCGCGATCGCCCGCCGTGGGGCGCTCCGCAACATCGACGTGATCATCTTGCTGCTGATCGCGCTCGGGCTCGCCCTGGTGTCCGGCACCGAGCTCCTGGACAGGATCCTCAGCGCGTTCTCGTTCCAGCGCTCGAACGGCACCCGGATCGTCGGCGTCGCGGTGTTCGCGATCCTGATCCTGTTCCTGCTCGTGGTGCGCGCTCTCTCGCAGAGCTCGCGGATCACGCGCGAGCTCTCGAGCGTGCTCGAGGGGCTCGCCTGGGAGCAGTTCAGGATGGACGCCCATCCGGAGAAGTTCCGGGACAAGATCGCGGTGCTGATCCC
>DASQCL010000144.1:0-3519 GCA_035634715.1 Solirubrobacterales bacterium | reverse complement strand
CGTAGGCTTCATTGACTCGTCCCAGGCCCTCCACGTCGAGGAGCGCGATCGCGAACGGATGGTCATAGCGCCGATGCTCCGCCAGCAGGACCTGCAGCCATTCGTTGAGCTCGGCGGATCCCGGAAGCGCCGTCAGTTCGTCTCGCTTCGGCTCGCCGGCCCGCTCGCGCACCAGGCCCTCGATGAGCTCGCACTGAATCGAGCCGAAGATCTCCGCCAGGTCCTCGACCGAACGCGCGAAGTCGCCTCGGCGCCGTTCCGGCACGTCTCGGCGGAGAGTCTCTATCAAAAGAGCCTGGAGGGCGGCGAGATCGCGCGGGATCTCGGCCGGGGCGCGCTCGCCGTGGCGGAGCCGGCCGAACTCCCGAGCGCGTTCCCGCGTGTCGGCGGCGAGGCGCGGGCCGGTCTCGGGCGGCGGGGAGCCGAGCTCCTCCAGTATGTCGTCGATGAACGGGGCGGCCTGGGTGGTCAGGAGCCCGACCTCGATCTCGCTCACGTCGGAGAGGGGCGTGCGCTCGATGAGACGGAGGAGCCAGGCCTTTGCGAGCTCCTGAGAGCCCCCCGGCAGATTCTCGACGACCGCTGAGGATGCGCGGCTCACCCACGAGAACATAACCGACCTGTCAGTCGCCACAACTCGGGTTAGACTCGCTCGGCCAATGGTCCACGCATACGGCGGCCAACCTCCTGGCTCGACGCTCCCACGCGCGCCGAAGGGCTCCGGACCATGACCCGGGGCCCGGACGACATCGCTCCGGAGACGCCCGCGCGCGAGGACGAATCAACCGATCTCCCCGGCGATCCGGGGGGCGAGACGATCGTCGGGGCGACGCTGGAGGCGCTCAAGCTCGCCACGGTCGAGGTGGAGGGGGAGCGCGATCTCGCCGAGACGCTGCAGCGGAGCCTGCTGCCACAGCTGCCGGAGGTGCCGGGCCTGGCGATCGCCGCCAAGTACAGGCCCGGCAGCGCCGGGACGCGGGTCGGCGGCGATTGGTACGACGCGATCAGGCTCCGAACCGGAAACGTCGGACTGGTCATCGCTGACGTCGTCGGACAGGGGGTCGAGGCCGCCGCAAGGATGGCGCACCTGCAGAGCGCGGCCCGGGTCTACGCCCTCGAGGCCCTCCGTCCCGCGGTCGTACTGGAGCGGATGAACGGGTTCGTCGTCGAGGGCGAGCGGGGAGGAATGCTCACGCTCCTCTACGCGATCCTCGACCCGAGTGCGGGCACGCTGCGCCTTGCGAGCGCCGGCCACCCACCGCCGCTCGTGCTCCGCCCGGATCAGGAGCCGGCGTTTGCCGAGAGCCCGCCCAGCAGCCCCCTGGGCGTCACGCGGTTCCCGGTCTACGAGGAGAGCGTGATGACCCTCCATCCCGAAGCCACGGTGCTCTTCTATACGGACGGTCTCGTGGAGACCCCGAAGCTCCCTCTCACCGAGGGATTGGAGCGGCTGCGTCACGCCGCCAAGGACCGCTCGCTCGAGCCGGAGGGCCTTTGCGAGGCCGTCATGGGGTCGGTTGGCGTCGGCTCTCACGACGATCTCGCCCTCCTGGCCGTCAACATCTCGCCGCCCGGTGAGACCCTCGATCTGGAGCTCTCGCCGCAGCCCGAGTCGCTTAGCTCGATGCGGCAGGCCGTTGGGCGCTGGCTCCGGGCGGCGGAGGCCGGAGAGGACGAGATCTACGAGATGCTGGTGGCCTCCGGGGAGGCGTGGTCGAATGCCGTCGCCCACGCCCATCCGGCCACCTCTGATGAGCCGTTCCGGCTCCGGGCGCTCCGCCGCGGCGCGGAGATCGAGATCACCGTCAGCGACACGGGCCAGTGGCGACCACCGGCCCCTGAGACGAGACAGGGACGGGGGCTGGCGTTGATCGGCGAGCTGATGGACGACATGGAGGTCTATAGCGGACCCGAGGGGACGACGGTGACGATGCGCCGCCGGCTCCGAGAGCGGGTGACGAGAGGGGGAGATTCGTGATCGGGCTGACCGTCGAGTCTCAGAAGAACCACGTCATGGTGGCCCGCGTGGCGGGAGACATCGACAGCGTCACCTCCGGCGAGCTCCGCCACGGGGTGTCCCGCCGGCTCACGAACGTGGTCCCGGGTCTGATCCTCGATCTCACCGAAACGACCTACGTGGACAGCGCCGGGATCGAGTTCCTGTTCGATCTCGCCGAGCGCCTGCGCAGCCGCGGCCAGCGGCTTCGACTCGTGGTCCCGCACGAGGCCCAGATGCGGCGCGTTTTCGACCTCTGCGGCATCGAGGAAGTAATCGCCGTGGATGCCACGCTCGACGAGGCGATCGAGGCGCTGCGCGAGCCGTCGCCGCCGGGGGCCCCGGCGGCGAGGGTTGGTGACTAGCGGCCCGAGCTCGACCAGGAGGCGCGGAAGCTCTCGAGCGCGACCTTCACGCGCTGCTGCCGGTGATCCTCCGCCGACAGCAGAATCTCGGCGACCCGCGTTGCGAATGCCTGGAGGAGGAGCAGCTCCGCCCTGCCGATCAGCCTGCTCGGGCGAAACGTCAGGCAGATCACTCCCACCAGCGCCCCGCCGGCGATCATGGGCACACAGACGGTGGCGCGGTCTCCCGCAGGGATGCGGGACCCGGACCCCTGTATCACCTGAGCCCGGCGCTCCAGCGCGACCCGGCCGAGTGGGCCCTCGCCGAACTGGACCCGCGTCGGGGGCTCGGGCTCGCCCGATCCGCTCTCGCGGAGCGCAGCGCGCCGGAGTGAGAGCCCGTCCTTGTCGGTGACAAAGATCATGCCGCCGTCGACCTCGTAGAGCGACGTCAGCTCGGTCAGAAGCTCCGTCAGCGTCGCGTCCGCTTCCCCGGTCGCAACCAGCCCGACGCGCGACCGAGCGGATCCCTGGGTCGTCCCGGCATCGGACCTCGCCGTTGCCGGCTCGCCTTTGGATGGCCAGTCGATCTCCTGCCTTTGAACGGCGAGCGCCACCGCTTGGGCGCGGCTCGAGGCTCCGAGCTTCGCCATCGCGTTGCGGATATGGGTTCGGACCGTCTCGGGAGAGAGGACCAGGTGCTCCGCGATGTCGGCGCCGCTGGCGCCGCCGGCGAGCATCTCCACCACCTCCCGCTCACGGCTCGAGAGGGGTGCCCCCAAGTTCCGCGGCTTGCCCCGGGGGGAGCTCCCCGGCTCGACCGCGGCCACGCCCCCGCTGCTGCCGTTCTGATCCTGGTTGTTTGCTTCCATTAAGACCGCTGTTCCCCTGCCATGGATCGAGAAACCCGATCCGCTCGCCTACCTCAATATGGGGAGCGTACCTCACGGCGTTGAGGTAGGGCGGAATTTGGACGCTGTGCAGTTCGGCGTGCAGCAGCTTGGCCTCGTCGAATCATCCCGCAAGGTGCATGAATAAGACCTCCTCCCCGCTTTGAGGTAATCGCCGCCCCGATCTGTGGTGAATCCGGCGCGGGACCGTTGACTCGCCCAGGGCCTGCAGCCAAGCTGGCCTCGGGTCGGTGTCCAGAAGCGTCATCGCCCCCGCCGGGCCGGTTCG
>DASQCL010000143.1:0-8803 GCA_035634715.1 Solirubrobacterales bacterium | reverse complement strand
AGCGTCGCCGCCGCCACGGCCCGCCGCTGTGCGTCCGCCGGCCTGCGAACCGTCGTCCTCTCGACGGACCCGGCGCACAGCCTCTCCGATTCGCTCGATGTGCCGCTGGGGGCCGAGCCGACTCCCGTCTGCGAGCGCCTGTGGGGCCAGGAGGTTCAGGCGCAGCGCGAGATGGAGGTCCACTGGGGCGCGGTGCAGAAGTGGCTGGGACAGGTGATCGCCGACCGTGGCGTGATGGACGTCGCCGCGGAGGAGCTGACGGTGCCGCCCGGGATGGACGAGCTCTTCAGCCTGCTCCAGATCAAGCGCCACCACCAGTCGGGCGAGTTCGACGCGGTGATCGTCGACTGCGCGCCGACCGGTGAGACGCTCCGTCTCCTCTCCTTCCCCGAGATCGCCCGCTGGTGGCTGGAGAAGGTGTTCCCGTGGGAGCGGCGGATGGTCGCCGCGGCGCGGCCGTGGGCGCGCACGCTGCTGGACTTGGAGCTGCCGAGCCAGGAGGTCTTCGCCGACGTCCACCGCCTGGTCGAGAACCTCATCGCGATGAACGAGATCCTCCGGGATCGCGCCACGGCGACCATCCGGTTGGTCATGAACCCGGACCGGATGGTGATCGTCGAGGCCCAGCGCACGTTCACCTACCTCAATCTCTACGGCTACCTCACGGACGCCGTGATCGTGAACCGAGTCTTCCCTGACGACGTCGACGGCTACTTCGGCGGCTGGCGAGAGCGCCAGCAGGAGCACCTCCGCCTGGTCGAGGGCGGCTTCGCCCCGGTCCCGGTGCTGACCGCCCGCTATTTCGACGAGGAGGTGATCGGCGAGCGCATGCTCGATCGCCTGGCGGGAGAGCTGTTCGCCGAGCACCGCCCCGAGGCCGTCCTCCATACCGAGCTGGCCCACGACGTCGTCAGCGAGAACGGCCGCACCGTCCTCCGGCTGCGAATGCCATTCGCGGAGCGCGGGGACGTGAGCCTGAAGAAGGTTGGCCCCGAGCTGGTCGTGACCGTGGGCCACGAGAAGCGAACTATCATCCTGCCCTCCGCCCTGGCGCGCCGCCGCCCCAGCGGTGCCAAGCTCGAGGGGGGCTCGCTGGAGGTGAGCTTCGAGGATGATCGATCGCCCAGAGCAGAGCCACAGCCCCTTCGACGAGACGCCTCGCGAGCGCCCGAGCCGGTCTGACTCGGAGCCCACGCACTCGTTCGAGTGCGTGGAGTGGTGCCCGATCTGCCGCACGGCCGACGTCCTGCGCGCGACGGCCCCTCCCGAGCTGCGCGACCAGTGGCAGGCGGTGCAGCGCGAGGCGCTCGTCACCACGCGCGCACTGATCGACAGCTACCTGGAGCGCCTCGACTCGGAGCCGGACCCGGGCCCACGGGTGCAGGACATTCCGATCGACTAGGCGATCGCCCGAAAAACGGCGGCGCTCAGGGGAGGCGCCCGAGCGTCGAGAGTGGACTTGACCACGCTATACGTGGTGAATCCCTCACTCGATGCCGAGAATGCAGTTTGTCCTGCCAGAGCACACAAACTGCATTCTCGGAAGTGCGGCGGCGCTCGTACTGGCTGCCCTGGGTGCCTCCGGCCACGGTCGGCGCCACCGCGCCCGCCGGGAGGCTCGCCGATCCGCTTGCAGCGCGTGACGATTCTCACGTAACGTGCGTGGCGGCCACGTATCGTTCGTGACGTGGCTGGAGAGGCTTGCCCGAACTGCGGCACCGAGAATCCCTCGGGCGCCCGCTTCTGCATGTCCTGCGGAGCGCAGCTCGCGGCCAGGTGCCCCTCGTGCGGCGCCGAGAGCCCGCCCGGCGCCAAGTTCTGCATCGAGTGCGGCACTCCGCTGAGCGGTGCGGGCGCGGCCGCCAAGGCGGCACCGCCTTCGGCCCCCTCGGCCCCACCCCAGGCGCCCGCGCAGCCGGGCGGCCAGGGCGCGCGGCTCTTCGGTGGCCAGATCTCCGCCGAGACCGGCGGCTGGGGGCCCGGTAGTAGCTCGCTGCCCGAGGAGCGGCGCAAGGCGACGGTGCTGTTCGCCGACCTCTCCGGCTACACGGCCGTCGCCGAGCGGCTCGACCCGGAGGCGGTGAAGTCGTTCGTCGACCGCGCGCTTCGCCGGCTTGGGCAGGAGGTCGTGCGCTACGGCGGGACGGTGGACAAGTACATCGGCGACAACGTCATGGCCGTGTTCGGTGCTCCGGTCGCCCACGAGGACGACCCCGAGCGTGCCGTCCGCGCCGGCCTCGCGATGCAGGCCGCGATGGAGGAGATCAACACGGACATCGAGGCCGCCACCGGCTCGCGCTTCTCCCTTCGCGTGGGCATCAACTCGGGTGAGGTCCTCGCCGGCCAGGTCGGCGACGGATACACGGTCATCGGCGACGTCGTGAACGTCGCCTCGCGGCTGCAGTCCGCGGCCCGGCCCGGCAGCGTCACCGTCGGCCGGACCACCCATCGGCTGACCCGCGGCCCGATCGAGTACGAGGAGCTCGAGCCCCTGACCCTGAAAGGGAAATCCGAGCCCGTGCCGGCATGGGAGGCCGTGCGGCTGCTCGTCTCGGGCACCGCGGCTCGCGGCACCCGGACCGCTGCTCCGCTCATCGGCCGCGAGGACGAGTCCTCACTCCTCGTTTCGCTCTTCGACCGCGTCGTGCGCGAAGGGCGCCCAAACCTGGTCACGGTGATCGGCCAGGCAGGGGTCGGAAAGACGCGACTGCTGAGGGAGTTCGCCACGCAGCTCGCGGACCGCGAGCAACAGGCCGCCTTCCGGGTCGGGCACTGCCCGGCCTATGGCGCCGGGCTGGCGTACTGGGCGCTCGGCGAGATCATCCGCGGCCAGTTCGAGATCGTCGACACCGACGACTCTCAGCTGGCGTGGGCCAAGTTGCTCCACGGAATCGAGGGGAGCGGTGACAAGCTCGACACCGACGAGCCCGCCGAGCGCATCGCGGCCACCATCGCCCGGCCGCTCGGGATCGAACCCCCCGCCGATGTCGCGAGCGGAACGACCGGGGTGCACGACGCTGAGGACCCGCAGCAGATGCGCGACCGGCTCTTTTCCGCGGTCCGCTCGCTCGTCGAGGCCGCGAGTCGCCGCTGGCCCGTGGTGATCGCGATCGAGGACATCCACTGGGCGGACGAGGGAATGCTCGACCTCATCGACTACATGGCCCGCTGGATTCGTGGCCCGGTCCTGATCGTCTGCCTGGCGCGCGACGAGCTGCTCGAGCGCCGCCCGGGGTGGGGTGGCGGCCGGCGCAACTACACCACGATCGCGCTCGAGCCGCTGACGCCGGACCAGACGCGCGAGCTCGTGAGCGCCCTGCTCCCGAACGGCAACGGCAGCGCCGCCAATGGCAACGCGGACCTCGTCCCGCAGGTCGCCGAGCGGTCGGCGGGCAACCCCCTGTTCGTCGAGGAGATGATCAACCGCATCCGCGAGGAGGGGTCGCAGGACGTCCAGACCCTGCCCGAGTCCGTCCACGCCGTGCTCGCCGCGCGGCTCGACTCCCTCTCTGCCCCGGAGCGGCGGGTGCTTCAGCACGCGTCGGTCGTGGGCCAAACCTTCTGGGACGGCTCGCTGAGCGGGCTCGAGGACGAGGAGGGAATCCACCTCTCCGACGCGCTCGCCGCGCTCGAGGAAAAGGATCTCGTGGTCTCGAGCCCGGGAAGCCGGCTCGCCGGCGAGCACGAATACATCTTCAAGCACGTCCTGATTCGCGACGTCGCCTACTCGACCCTGCCGAAGGCTGTGAGGGCGCGGAAACACGCGCAGGTCGCAGGGTTCATCGAGGAGCGGGCTGCGGACCGGTCCGAGGGAGTCGTCGCGATGGTCGCGGACCACTATGGGCGCGCGGCGGCGCTCGGCGCCGACGCCGACGTCGGCGGGGCCGAGCTCCAGCAGATCAACGACAAGGCGCTCGCGGCGCTCGAGGCCGCCGGCGATGCCGCCGCGTCGCTGTATTCGAATCAGGAGGCGCTCGGTCATTACGAGACCGCGCTGTCGGTCGGCCGTGACTCCGACGGCGACGACCCTGCGGTGCGGGCGCGGATCGCCGAGAAGCTCGGCGACGTCGCCCTGCGGATGGGACGGGTGGACCAGGCCACCGAGGTCTGGGAGGAGTGCCTCGACTACCACCGCCGCCAGGAGGACCTCGCGCGGGTCGGCGACCTCCACCGCAAGATCGGCGCCGCCCTTTGGCACAAGGGGGACCGCGAGGGCTCGATCGAGCACTACCAGAAGGGCATCGACCTCCTGAAGGACGGCCCCGCGTGCCTCGAGCTCGTCCGCCTCTACGAGGAGGCCGCCTCCCTCTACATGCACACCGGGGACAACATGCTCGCCATCTACGCGTCCGAGAAGGCGCTGCGCCTCGCCGAACGGCTCGGCGAGGCCGCCGCCGCGAGCCGGGCGCACGGGATCTTCGGGCGGGTGTTCGGCCGGATCGGCGATTCCGAGCGAGCGCGCCAGAACCTCGAGCGTTCCGTAGAGCTGGCCCGCGAGTCCGACCCCGGCGAGGCGGTCCGCGCCCTGCTCACCCTGGGCTACCATCTCGAGGTCTCGGAGGCCGACTACGAGGGTGCCGGCAAGGCCTACCGCGAGGCGCTCGAGCTCGCCGAGCAGACGGGGGACCTGCCGTCGAAGGTCGAGCTGCACGCCGCGCTCGCCCAGCTCGCCGCCCACAGCGGTAGTTGGGACGTCGTCGCCCGTGAGGCCGAGGCGTCGGGGAGCCTCGCCGAGCGCGAGGGCCTCACCGGAAAGCTCTGCTTCCCCTACATGATGCGCGGGATGCTCCGCTGGCGCGAGGGCGACTTCGATGCGGCGGCAAAGCAGCTCAGGCGCGCCGCCGACCTGGCCGAGCAGGTGGGGCGCTCGGAGGTTGCCTTCCAGTCCCTCTACTGGCTCTCGGCGGCGCTCCGGCAGCGCGGCGATCACGCCGAGGCCGACACCGAGATCGCCAAGGCGCTCGATCTGTGCGAGCGCGCGGGCCTCGTGGCACAGTCGATCGAGGCGATCTCGGCGCGGGCGGTGAACCTTGCGGTCGCCGGCCGGCTGGACGCGGCCCGCGAGGCCGCGGACGAGGCCGAGCGCCTCGCCGACAGGCTGCGCTACCCGGTGGGCAAGGCAGCCAGCCTCGAGGCGCGCGGGGCGGCGGCGGAGGATGCCGCGGTAGCGAGCGCCGCGCTGCTCGAGGCCGAGGCGGCCTGGCAGGAGCTCGGGCGCCCGCTCGACGCGGCGCGCTGCGAGTACCTCCGCGGCCGCCTCCTCCGCGATGCCGATCCCGAGGAGGCGCGGCGCGCGCTCGAGGCGGCCGCCACCGCCGCCGAGGAATACGGCGTCGGCCACCTGGCGTCGCTCGCGCGCGACCTCATCCCTGCCTAACCGGAAACCGCACCAGCCAGTTTCGGGGCCTGACGGTCCCTCACTTAACATCTCCGGCATGCCGTATCTGGAGCGTCCGGGGGGCGTGAAGATCCACTGGGAGGAGCGAGGGTCCGGCCCACTCGTCGTCCTGGCTCCCTACGCCAACGCCCACCCGTCCGTGTACGACCCGCTCGAGACCGAGCTCACGAGCGATCACCGCATCGTCCGCTTCGACGACCGCGGCATGGGCCAATCCACGCGCACCGGCCCATTCGACATGGAGACCGGCGCCGGTGACCTCGCGGCCGTAATCGATGAGGCCGGCGGGCCGGCGGTCGTGATCACGCTCACCGATGCCGTGCATCGCGCCGCCCGGGTGGCGGTGCGGCGACCGGACCTCGTCGAAGCCCTGGTCGCCCCCGGCGGGACACCAGCGGGACGTGCCCGCCTCGAGGGCTCGGAGGCGATGGTCGCATCGGACTCGGTGGTCGACGCGTTCATGAGCATGGGCGAAACGGACTACCGCGGCGCTCTGCGGTCAGTGATGACGGCGGCGAATCCGCAGATGACCGACGACGAGGTCCGCGAGCGCGTGAAGGCGCAGATCGAGTACCAGCCGCAGGAGACCGTCGTCGCCCGCTGGCGGGCCTGGGTGGACGACGACGCAACCGACGAGGGCCGGGAGATGGGCGACCGCCTCTGGATCCTCTACGACGAGCACATGAGCGGCGGCTGGTTCCCGGCCGGCGAGGAGGCTCGCCGGATCTCGAATCGCCTCTTCCCCGAGGCGCACGTCGAGGAGGTGGCCGACGGCATGATCAGCCGACCCGATCTGTTCGGAAGCGTCGTGCGGCGAATCACCTCCAAGGCGCGCTCGACCGCCTGACGGACATGCCCAACCTTTCGCGGCCCGGCGATGTCGAGCTCCACTTCGAGGAGCGGGGCGACGGTCCGCTCGTGGTGCTCGCCCCTTACTGGTCGGGGCAGCCCGACGTCTACGAGGGATTCCTCTCGGACCTCTCGCGGGACCACCGCATCGTTACGTGGGATGCGCGAGGGACGGGCGAATCGACTCACGAGGGCCCGTACGACCTCGAGACCGACTCCTCGGACCTCGAGGCGGTGCTCGAGCACCTCGGCGCGGCGGCGGTAGTGATTGCCGTCGCCAACGGCTGCAACGCCGCCACCCACGTCGCCGCGCGGAGAGGAGACCTGATCGCCACGGTGCTGGCGTTCGGCGCGGGGCCGTTCTCGCTGAGTGACTTCGAGGGAAGCGAGGCGATGCTCTCCTCCGAGGGCGTCGTGACCGCGTTCCTCGAGATGCTCGAGCGCGACTACCGGGGCGCCCTTCGCACCGTGTTCAGCTCCACGAACGCTCAGATGTCCGAGGACGAGCTCCGCGAGCGGATCAGCTCCCAGATCTCTTACTGCCCGCAAGACGCGGCGGTCGCACGGGTGCGTGCCTGGGCCGCGGACGACCCGAGGGAGGCCGCGGCGGCCCTCGGTGGCCGCCTGCGGATCTTCTCCTCGGACGGAGTCGCCGGGACGTGGCTGCCGCCCCTGGCGGAGCGACGGGAGATCATGGCTCGTGTCACACCTGAAGCTCAGGTGGAGGAGATCGCCGACGAGGAGGGGCCGATCTCACGGCCCGATCTCGTCGCCTCGCGGATACGCGAGCTGGTCGCGGCCGCCCCAAAGTTTGTTAGTGAGGGGCTTTAGCCCCGAAACTGGCAGGTGCCGTTGCCGTTGGTGTTTCTCTCCAAAGAGAAGCGGGACGCTCGCCCGGCGTCCCGCTTCCGCATGGAGGTGCCCTGCGGGGTCACGTTGGTTACCCCGCAGTACTTGGATGTGCACCCTGTCTTCGGCCCGAGGCGGCGCGGGCTAGAGGGCCTCGACCCGGATCTGGACGCCTGTCCGAGCTAGAGCCCCGCCGCGCGGGCGATGATGCGGTCGCGAAGGCGGTCGGGCAGGAGCCTGCGCATCAGCAGCGTCATACGGGCGTCGGCGCCCACCAGGTACCTCGTCTTCGGCCTCGTGGCCGTCAGGGCGTGGCCGATGGCCTCCGCGACCTTCTCCGGTGGCACCCCACGGGCGCCGATCTTCTCCAGCACCGTGCCCATCCTGGCCACCTTCTCGCCGTAGAGCCGATCGTCCTCCGGCGTCAGACGGTCCTTGATCGCGTCTGCGCTGTCCTTGCCCTTGTCCCAGATCGGTGTCGCCACCGAGCCGGGCTCGACCAGCGAGACGTCCACGCCGAACTGCCGCAGCTCCTGGCGAAGCGCGTCGCCGACCGCCTCGATGCCGAACTTCGACGCGTGGTAGGGCGACATGTACGGGTTCGCGTTCAGGCCGCCGATCGAGCTGAGGAACACCACCCGCCCCCGCGCCTTGCGCAGGGCCGGCAGAAACGCCTGCGTGACCGCGACCTGCCCGATCAGGTTGACCTCGATCTGATGTCGGAAGTCGTTGATCGGAATCAGCTCGAGCGGCCCGCCGACGCCGACCCCGGCGTTGTTGACCAGCCCAGCAAGCCCACCGGGGCTGCCATCGGTCACCGCGTGGACGGCGGCGTCAATCTGCCCCGGCTCGGTGACGTCGAGGATCAGCGGCCGGACCCGCTCGGAGCCGGCGCCCCGCAGCGCCTCGGCATCGGCGTCCTTGCGGACGCCGGCGAACACCGTGAACCCGAGCCGGTCGAGGTGCAGGACGCACGCCCTGCCGATCCCGGTCGAGCTACCGGTGACGAGGACGGCGCCGCGCAGTCCATCAGGCATGCGCGCAGCATAGGCGGCGAGGCGTGACACAACCGGCGCCCAGGGCAACGGCCCGCGGCCGGCCGGCGATCTCGTCGGTTGCCGAGACTGGGGTTTGTTCCCGTGTCGGAAACAAAGTGCAGTCTCGGTACCGGACTACCTCCCTGGGTGCGCCGTTGTCCCGAACCGCCCTACGACCCGTCCGGGATCGTGAACATCGACTGGATCTGGGCGGAGAACATCAGGTCGCCCTCGATCTTCAGCTTGCCGCTCATGAACATCATCGGTCCGCTGGCGTTGCCGGAGACGAGCTTCAGGAAGTCGACCCCGTCCATCTTCAGGGTCACGCGCGGCTCCGACTCGGGTGCGGAGCTCGTGGAGCACGTGCCATCGGAGACGACCGCCTCCCACACGTCCTCGCCGCCGTCGGGCCGCCCGGTGATCTTCCAGTGGATCACCGCAGACTGGCCGCCGCCGCGATAGTGCTCCTCCATGCGCTTGAAGATCTCGCCGATGATCTGATCACGCATCGGGCCCTTCATCGCCTCGCGCAGCTGGTCGTCGGGCGTCTGCCCGATCGTCTTCGCGAACTCCTCCGGCTCGATCGCCGACGTGTCGATCGACTCCGCTGCCCCGTTGTCGCTCATTTCGGTTGCCCTCCTACCTGATGCGAGCGCCCGAGATGGCGCGG
>DASQCL010000142.1:0-4690 GCA_035634715.1 Solirubrobacterales bacterium | reverse complement strand
AACCGCTTATCCAACCGGTTTCTCGGCTTCGACCCCAATCTCTTCGCCAGTTTGTTCGCCGGTCAGACCGGCTTCATGCACGGGATCGGCCCCTCTCCCCCGCTCCTCGGCGAGCCGCTTCTGCGCCGCGAGGTAGCCCTCGAGGAGGTCGGCCGCCTCCGCCTCTCCACCGGGCAGCAAGTGTTCATAGCGGTCGATCGTCGTGCTGATGTTCGCGTGCCCCATGAACACCTTGAGAGCGCTCACACGTCCTTTCGGACCGAAACCGAAGCGCCCACTTGCGCACTCTCCTCTCATCCTCTCGAAGCGGTGCCGCCCGGTAGTTGGAAGGAAGAGAGAAAGTGGGAGCGCCTTCGGCGGCTTCAGATATCGGCCTACTCCGATGGTTCGACCGTTGGCAGCGTGGGCCACCACGCCGCGACGCCGGCCCAGGGGGAGGGGCGCGACAGCGCATCGATCTCTGGGCGCAGAAGGTCGGCCACCCGCTCGGACAATCCCGGTGTGAGGAGCGCCTCTGCTTTCGCGTGAAAGCAGAACTACCCTGTCCCATGAACGGACGTTTGCGAGACGCGGCTTCTCCCACACGTCAGACCACAAGGCCCGAGTCCCCGGCTCGTTTACATCGTGGTCATTCGGCTCGCGGCGCGGGGCACTAGCCTCGGGCGTCGGAAAGGCACCGGTGCCCAAGGACCGACTCGCCATCCTTTTCGACATCGACGGCACCCTGATCAACACGGGCGGTGCCGGCGCGGCCTCGTGGCGGCTCGCCTTCGACGAGCTCTACGGGATATCGGCCGACATCGGGAAGTTCACCGACGCCGGAATGACCGATCCGGCGGTCGGGCGAAGGACGTTTGAGGCGGTGCTGAAGCGCAAGCCCGAGCGCAGGGAGTTCACCCGCCTGATGGAGCGGCGGAACTTCTATCTCCACCAGACGGTCCAGGAGTCCAAGGGCTACGAGGTGCTGCCGGGCGTCAACGAGCTCCTGCCCAAGCTGATCGACGGGGGCTACATGCTGGGCATCGTCACCGGCAACGTCGAGGCGGCAGCCCACGTCAAGCTGCATCGAGCCAATCTCAACCGCTTCTTCTCCTTCGGTGGCTACGGGTCGGACTCCGATGAGCGCGGGGAGGTCACCAGGATTGCGCTCGAGCGGGCGAGCCAGGTCTACGGGGAGAAGGTAGAGCGGGACCAGGCCTTCTCGGTCGGTGACACGCCTCTGGACGTGACCGGCGCCCACGCGGCCGGCATCGAATGTGTCGGGGTCGGCAGCCACCACTACACCGCGGACCAGCTCCGCGAGGCCGGGGCCGACTATGCGATCACCTCGCTCGAGGAGGGACTTCCGCCTCTCGCGGAGCCCTCTTAGTCGCCGAGTTCCCGCCGCATCGCGTGGCGCGTTCGGGCGCACACCTCCGGCTCGCGCCGCACGGGCGCGTCGCGGCTCCGCCCTATCGGTTGTCCTGCCACTTCACGGAATCGACACGAACCGTAAGCGCGCCGTTAACACGCGGGGAGGGATGGCGGAGTTGGCTATCCCGTCAACGGCGGCCGGCGATCGACTGGCGCGCATGTCCGAAAGGAGTCGCATGGTGGAACGACGCAAGCCCGTGATCTGGCTACTCGCCAGCGCCGTCGCAGTGACCGCTGGGGTCCTCGCGGGACCCGCCTGGGGAGCCAACCACATAGCGCTGATCAACGTCCCCTCGGCGAACACGAAGTCCGAGGGCTACGCGCCGCCAAGCATCCTTTCCCCGGAGCTCTCCCAGATCGTGGTCGCGCAGGGATCCACGAGGCTGGAGAACTCCTCGCCGTTGACCTCCTTCTACGGTTACGACAACGATGTCCTCAACGCGGCGGGCGACCCCGTGATGGTCCCGACGCCCACATCCCCGAATGACGAGGCTCAAAAGACGGAGCCGGACAAGAACACCTACCTGACCTTCAAGAAGGGACTCGCCGGCGCGGATCCGAGCTACGACTACGGGACGCACTTCCTCTTCCAGGGACACGAGGGCGGCGCCGGAGGAGCCGGCTACATCACCCGCATCAATCTCGACGCCAACGCCGCGCATCGCGTCTCGCTGCTGGCCACCCGGGATTCCCATGGCGACCCGATCTCGACGATCGACGGATCCACCTGGGACCCGTGGGCGAAACGGCTCCTGTTCACGACCGAGGACGAGGATGCGCCGACCTACGCGGCGACGCCCGACTACCCGTCGAAGGTCGTCGACGTCTCCGGGTCTCTCGGCCGCGGCGGCTACGAGGGCATCCAGAACGACTCAGATGGCAACGTCTGGATCGTCGAGGACATCGGCGGCGACTTCAAGGGCAACACGACGGCGAAGCGACCGAACAGCTTCCTCTATCGCTTCGTGCCGACGGAGCCGGGCGACCTTGCGCACGGCAAGCTAGAGGCGCTTCAGGTGCTAAACCAGCATCACGACCCGATCACCTTCAAGAGCGAGGCGGCGCTCAACAATCCGGACCAGACCGCGCTCCACACCTACGGGAAGAAGTTCAAGACCCGCTGGGTGACGATCCACGACACCGCCGTCGACGGCCATGCCTCGTTCGACGCCAACGAGCTGGCCAAGGAGGCCGGTGCGACCCCCTTCAAGCGCCCCGAGAACGGCCAGTTCAAGCCCGGCTCGCACTTCACGAAGTTCTTCTTCGACGAGACGGGTGACACGGACGCGACCAGTCCCGAGAACGCCACCGCAGGCGGGTGGGGCTCGATAATGGAGTTGAAGCAGAGCGATTCGAGCGCCCACACCGGGACGCTGAGGATGTTCTACAAGTCTGACGAGGCGCACGCAGCGCTCGACAACGCGGCCTTCCTCTCCCGGAACCAGGTCGCGTTCGTCCAGGATGCCGGCGACACGCTGCACACGCAGGCGAACGCCCTCGATTCAGGCTACGTGTGGAATGTCAGACGCGACTACGCCAACTCGGCGAACCAGCCACTGCGCTGGCTAGCCGAGGGCCGCGATGCGTCGGCGACGATCGACTCCGCCAACGACGGGTTCGGCAAGAACGACGGTGACAATGAGATCACGGGCCTACACGTCTCCAATGGGGATCCCGGGGTCCGGGGGGTCCTTGGAGCCCAGGCACCAAAGCTGGGGGCGTCGAGCTGGCGCTGGTTCTACACCCAACAGCACGGGGACAATCTGACCTACGAGGTCCTCGGGGCCAAATAGGGACCCGGAAGGGCGCCGGAGGGCGACGGGGTTCGGGGTCCAATGCCCGGGCCCCCTACCGCCCGCCATCGAAGTCCTCCGCCCAGCAGTCGGGCAAAGGCGTCAACCCCGTCGCGGCCGCGGGCCGCGAACGCCGACACAAGCTGTCACGTTCTCCTCCGACGTCACCTACTCGGAGAGCCCGGCGGCTTCGAGGGCCTTGCCCTCGTCGTAGAACTCGCGAATGCGCACGATCATCCCGTCCCGGATTGTGAGCAGCTCGTAGTGGGTCGAGCGAACCTCGGCGCCACTCGTTGCGCCGCGCCCCACCTCGGTTGCCTCGACCAGAACCTCATCGCCCCCGCAGTCGATGATCCGCTGGACCTCGTACCTGTAGTCGCCGAAGCTTTCAAGCCACTCTTGGAGTCGCTGCCTGACGCCCTCGCGACCGCGATACGTCGTTCCGTCTTCAGGTGCGCTCCATTCGACATCGGGATGGCAGGACGCCATCGTCCTTGGCATCGCTGCCAACAGGTCGGCCTTGCTCGTGGCGACCTCATACCAACGCCGCACGATCTCCACGTTCTCCTGGGACATCACCTACTCCCGTAGCCCCGCGGCTTCGAGGGCCTTGGCGATGTCCCAGTAGAGGGCGAGTCCAACCACCTTCCCGGCCTCGAGCGCCCAACCCTCAGGCCAATCGACCATCGCAAACTCGACCTCGGGGTCGAACGCATCGTTCTCGGAGAAGTCGCCTTGGGCCCAGCCCTCGTAAACGCGCCGCACCGCTTCGATGTTCTCCTGCGACATCGCCCCGCGGAGTATCGCGCTCCCGCGAATCGGGCAGCGGCGCCCGTAGGCAGCGAACATAAGCGGACGTAGCGTGCTACACGGCGGGTGTAGGGTCGCCACACAGTCCATCTACAGAGAGGAGTCACGGATGCTGTTCGTGACGACTTACAAGATCAAGCCCTACATCAGCAACGAGGAGACCAAGGAGCTGTTGCAGGTCTTCGCCGAGGCGGGGCCCGGACCGGGTACGACGGCGCACTACGTGGCCGCCGACGGGAGCCACGGCGTGGTCGTCGCCGAAACCGACGATATCGCGGGGGCGTACCGCAACCTCCAGAACTACACGCAGTGGGTGGAGTACGACACCAACGTCATGCTCCCCGTCGAAGAGGCCGTGCCGTTGATCATGGACGCGCTCTCCTAGAGCGAGCTAGCTGAATGCCTGGGCGCCGCTCGGCCTGCCTTCCACGTCGGTCGAGCGGTCCCGGAGGAGCGTTAGCGGTACCGCGCTAGGGTGGCAGACGTGGCACGACCACACCGTGGCCGATCCCGAAGCGTCGACCGTCCTTGCATCATGTGCGGGGAACGAATCCCGTTCACCGACCGCCGCGCCATCGGGTACTGCTGCAACGCTTGCCGCCAGAAGGCCGCGCTGAATGTGGGCCGAGCTTGGCGACGCCGCGTGGGTCGGCCCTAAGGCGGGCGCTGAGCGA
>DASQCL010000141.1:0-2800 GCA_035634715.1 Solirubrobacterales bacterium | reverse complement strand
GAGCGTTCTCCGACCGCCACCTGTGGCACTTCACTTGGCTCCTGCGGATCCAGCGCCTCATCCCCAGGGTTCCGCCACGGCTGCTGGCGGCCGCGCTTCGCGGGATGAGCAGCGACGCGTTCGTGCGCTGGTCATTCACGCACTACCTGCGGATCGCCCATCCGGCTTACGCGCGCGAGCTCGCGAGGCGGGTCCCCGACTCCGGGGGCCGTCGCGCTCGCCTGAGGGCAGCCGCCTAGAAGGCGCGTCGCTCGCGCATCGAGTCGACGGTGCGCGCGAGCTCCGAGTGGCGAGGGTCGCCGAGCGCCCGGCGGATCCGATCACCTTCACCGCAGACCTCCTTGTCGGCACCCCGTTCGTGCCGATCGTAGCTTGGACTCGGTCAGCGAACGACGAGAAACGTCCCCGCCAAGAGCAGGACGACGCCGACGATCCGGGTGGCGCTGAGGGAGGTCTGCTCGAGCCCGAACAAGCCAAGGCGGTCGATGACGACGGCGGCGGTCAGCTGCCCCGTGACCGTGGCCGCGGCCACTCCGCCGGCTCCGATTGATTTCACCGTGATCAGCGCGGTGGTGACGTAGACCGCACCGAGCAGGCCGCCGATCAGGTAGTACCAGCGAACGTCGAAGGTCGACGTGAGCCCGCCGGACTCACCGCTGACGGCAACGACCACGACCAGGGCGATCGTGCCGACCGTGAACGAGACGAGCGCGGCGGCGATGCTCCCCGTGGCACGCCCGAGTCCCGCGTTGATGGGGGCTTGGAGGGCGAGAATGCCGCCGACGACGGCGGTCAGGAGGACGGCGAGTCCGCGGTCCATCGGGCGCGATCCTACTGATTGCCCGCCCGTGCACGGCAGGGTCCCCAGTCGCTCAAACAGGTGTCTCCGGGAGGGAGTCGCCATAGGCTCGCACTCGTGATCCACGCCTGGCGCACTCGCCTTTCCTGGCAGAGCGTCGGGGCCCTCTGCCTGCTGGTAGTGAGAGTGCCCTCCATGCTCGCCGCGCCGTAGGCGCCGGCCTGATTTCAGCCGCTCCGTCGCGCTTCGCGCGTGATCTTCCACTTCCGCCCGGGTTGGGGATGAGAGGTACGCCCCAGATGAAGAGAGCAATCAGGGGAGATGGCGCTCGAGCGCGAGATGCCGGCGGTGGATCGAACCGGGGTCGGCCACGGCGCCTGCGGGCATGGGCGCGGACCATTTCCTTCTGGCCCGTGACCCGCAGGCGCTCGTCGCCCGCGCCTCGGCCATTCGGCCAACAATGCCGCCGGGCTTTTGAACGAATCGGCACCGGATGCGGTATCTCCAACGGTGCCCGCTGCGAGGGAAGCGGCGCCGAGCTGTCCACCAAGGGAGTGAGATGAACGGGAACGGCGACAACGGGCGCAACGGCCTGGCTCGGGTCGCAATTCGATGCCAGTCGGATTCCCGTCTGGTGAAGCTTGTTCGCGAGGGCCACGACCTCGCCTTTGATGAGGTCGTTCGCCGCTACCGGCCGCAACTGGTCGCCTACGCGGCGGCGATCGTCCCGGAGCATCACGCGGAGGACGTTGTGCAGGAGGCCCTGACCCGCGCGCACACTGCATTGGGGCGAAGTGACAGCGAGATGCGCCTACGGCCGTGGCTTTACACGATCGTCCGCAACGGCGCACTCAACGCGCTTCGAGACGAACCGGTCCATACCCACCTGGATGAGAACTACGACGGCGTCCCCCAGCCGCCGGAGGTGGCAGCGCGGCGCGAGGAGCTCGCGGCGCTGACGGCCAGTGTCAAGGACCTTCCCGACCAGCAGCGCGAGGCGCTCGTCAAGCGAGAGCTGGAGGGCAGGAGCCACGAGGAGATCGGCGTGTCGCTCGGCGTCTCGGCCGGCGCGGTTCGCGGGCTGATCTATCGGGCCCGGGCCACGCTCCGCGACGGCGCGGGAATGGTGATCCCGCTGCCGGTCCTGCGCGCGCTGCTGAGCTCCTCGCAGGCGACGCCGGAGACGACAGGCGCCGCCGGCGCCGCGGCGGCGGGCCTGGCGGGCGGCGGTGGAGGCATCGCCTTGAAGGCCGGGGCGACCCTGGGCGTCGCTGTGATTGCCGTGGGCTCCGGCATCGCGGTGCAGCATCGAGGCAGCGGCTCGGCCCAGGATCCCGCCACAGGCGCCGCTCCCGTCCACTCCGCCCGCGCAGACGGGACCGGTGGATCGGGCGGCGGTGTGCGACTGGCGGATGCAGCCCTTACCGGAGGCCGGGCCAGCGGCCAGGAGGGCGAGGGATCCCCGAGCTCAGGGCCGGGTGGCGGCCGCGACGGCTCGTCCGGATCCTCGAGCGGCCCCGGGTCCGGCGGCCACTCGGGTGGCGGAGGGTCCTCCGGGCCCGGGCCTGGCAGGGGTGGCCGCACCGATCACGGCGGTCACAGCGGGTCGGGCTCCGGAGGGGACGACGGCACTGGAAGCAGCAGCGGGCCCGGCGGGGGCGGGAGCGGGGACGACGGCGGCGGCTCCACGACAAGCGGCCACGACGGCAGCGGGTCGAGCGGCTCGGGTGGAGGCGACGACGGAACCTCCGGAGGCGGGGGCGGCGAAATCAGCGGCCACGACGGCGGCTCGAGCGGCTCGGGCTCCAGCGGATCCGCCGGTGACGGCGGCGGGACGAGCGGCGGGAGCTCCGGTGACGATGGCTCCAGCGGAAGCGGAAGCGGGTCCAGCGGAAGCGGGTCGGGCGGGAGCGGGTCCGGCGACGACGATGGGAGCACCACCACCGCGACAACCACAACGGACGGTGGTGGCGGCGGGACGAGCGGCGGCAGCGACTGAGC
>DASQCL010000140.1:0-8211 GCA_035634715.1 Solirubrobacterales bacterium | reverse complement strand
CGTGCACTGGGTGATCGCGAGGACGAAGACGAGGTCGAAGAAGAGCTCGAGCGGCGTGACACGCTCGCCCTCCCTGCGAACGGTGGAGAGCCGCGGGGCCCGCGTTCCCGTTGCCGTTGCCATCAGCGGCGCCCTTGGGTGAGGGGGGTCAGCCCTTTTCGGGCTCTGCACGGGCGGACTCGAGGATGCCCAGAAGCTCGACTACGCGGCACACGAGCAGCCGCTCCTCGTCGACCTCGACCCAGACGCCGGCGGACGCGGGAAAGACGACGTGATCACCGGGCTGCACCGGCATCTCGACGCCGGCCTGCTCCCACCAGTCGAGCCCGGGCCCGACGGCGAGCACGATCCCCTGCTGAGGCGGCGGATCGTGCGTTCCGGCCGGGACGACGAGCCCGGACCGCCGCATCCGGTCGGAATCGAGCTCCTTGACCACGACCTGGTCGAACAGCGGCCGGAGCTGATGCCGCACCGCCTCGACCGAATGCCGCCTGGACTGCGTATCCACAGCGTTGAGGATATCCAGGCCCCGGGCACACACCCGGCCGAGATCTGTCACGTCCCGGTCTTGTCCAACGACAGCACCGAGGGCAACCTCCGGAAGGCGTGGGAGCCCGCGATCGATCCGCCATTGACCACCGGTGGAAGCCGACAGTCGGTGCCTGGCACGACAACCCAATCGCTCGCAAGGACGACGCCGAGCGGCAGGCGCTGCTCGAGGCGTACGGCGACCGCCTGATCCGAGTTACGTGGGATCAGGCGGTCGCTAGGCCCGGTCAGACGCTGGCGCGCATCCGGGCCGCGGGTGCACAGCTCAGCTGCCCGGCGGGAGACGCTGCTCTAGCCACGGCAGGACGTCGGGCTCCGCCGCCGCGACGATGCCGCCGTGGTCCACGCCGTGGAACTGCTGGTAGCGGACCTGGTCGCCCAGCGCCTTGAGCTCGTGGCTCAGCGAGGTTGTGAACTGCGGGAACACGGTCGTGTCGGCGGTTCCCTGTGCGAGGAACACCGGCGCGTTCGTGGTGACGTCGGGGTTCTCGGCGTCGAGCACCCGGTAGATCGGCGCCTTGTTCGCCCCGGTGAGCATGTCCGCGGGGGCGATGCCTCCGAGTCGCCGCGTCTGCGCCAGCTGCGGGAGGCAGGTCTGATCCAGCAGCGGATAGAACTGCTTGACCTGCGGCGAGAGCAGCTTGTTCGGGTCCACGTTGGATGAGGCCGTCGTGGTGCCCTGAACGATCATCGTGGCGAGGGCCGTCAGTGAGCTCGGGGTCGTGAGTGCCGGCAGAGCCTTCGCCTGCGTCAGCAGGTGCGATGCCGGGGCGTAGGACACGGTTCCCTTCAGGGTCAAGTTCGGCGTCCAGCTCGCCGCCTCGCCGGCCGCGAACAGCGCCGACTGGCCGCCCTGCGAGTGGCCGGCGATCAGGAACCGCTTGCCAATCCCAGGGAACACGTCCCGCGCCGCGCGCACGATGTCGAGGACACTTCTGCCCTCGGACTTGCCGATGAGATACGGGTGCGGCCCCGGCGTGCCGAGCCCCTGGTAGTCGGTGCGAACGACCGCGTAGCCGGCGTTGACCCAGGCATTGAGCTCGGGGTCGACATATGTGATGAGGCTCTCGGCGGGAGCGCCGTTGTGAACTCGCGAGGGCGCGCAGATGTCAGCGCTGCCCGTGGTGCCGTGGGCGTACGTGATGACCGGCCAGCCGCCCTTCGGGGGCTTGCCCTTGGGGATGCTGACCGAGCCGGAAACGGCGTCCTCGGCGCCCTGCGGCGTGCGGGAGGTGTAGAGCACGAGCTTCGTCTGGGCGGCGCTCGTCAGTGGCACGAGCCCGCCGGCGGGCCGCTGCCAGATCAAGGTTCCATGAGGACCTGAGGGCAGGTTGCTCGGCGGGTTGTAGAAGGCGAGCCCGCTCGGCCCCCGCGGGGCAGTGGCGGTGCCGGCGCTCGCGAAGCTCGCGAGTGCGCCGAAGCCGACGGCCGCAACCGCCGTCGCGACCAGACCCTTCAGAAGTCGAGGCCGGAATGAATGGGAGCGCTGCCGCGTCCTTGGCACTTGATGGTCCTCCATGTGTGTTCCGAGAATGTCTCCCCGGCGTCCCCCCGGACGTCCGGAGCTTCATCTACGTCACTCCCTCAGCAATGAACCTAGCGGATGGCCCTCTCCCAGCAAGAACGCGCGCCTTCGAGGGCAGGGTCCGGCCGCTACCCTCAGCGGCCGTGATCAGCACCAATCAGTTCAAGAACGGAACCCATATCGAGGTGGACGGGACGATCTACCGGATCATGGAGTTCCAGCACGTCAAGCCCGGGAAGGGCGGGGCGTTCGTCCGGACAAAGCTGCGCAAGATGGACGACAGCAGCGTCATCGACAAGACCTTCAGGGCGGGGGAGAAGTTCCGGCCCGTTCGTACCGAGACGCGGCGCATGCAGTACCTCTACGACTCCGGCGAAATGGCCGTGTTCATGGACAACTCCGACTACTCGCAGCTTGAAGTCGGACGTGAGACCGCCGGCGAGTCGATGCAGTGGGTCGTGCCGAACTCGGAGGTCGAGGTGCTGTTCGTCGATGAGCGGCCCGCCGGAGTGCAGGTGCCAAGCGCGGTCGAGATGGCCGTCACGGAGACTTCCCCGGGGGTCAAGGGAGACACCGCGTCGGGCGGCGGCACCAAGCCGGCGACGCTGGAGTCGGGCGTGCGGGTCGAGGTACCACTGTTCGTCAACGAAGGCGATCGCGTGCGCGTGGACACCCGCTCCGGCGAATACGTCTCGCGAGCCTGAGGGCGGCCCGGCCGTCATGCGTCGCTCCGACCAGCGCCGCGCCGCAGTCTTCGCGCTCTACCAGGAGGAGGTGACCGGCCGGTCGACCGACGAGGCCCTCGACGACGCCGCGCCGTTCAGCCGCGAGCTGGTGGAGGGCGTCGAATCCCACCGCGAGGAGCTCGACACCGAGATCGCGGCGCTCGCTCGCGGCTGGGACCTCAACCGCATCGCCGCCCTGGAGAAGAGCATCCTGCGCGTGGCCCTGTTCGAACTTCGCCATCGCGACGACATCCCCGACGAGGTGGCGATCGACGAGGCCGTCTCGCTCGCCAAGCGTTACTGCGGCGCGGACGCCCCGGGCTTCGTGAATGGCATCCTCGGCACCGCCGCGCGAGCGAAGACCGGGTGAGCCGGGCCGCGATCGGTACCGTTTTCGCCCGATGAGTTCAACAGACCAGATAGCAGAGCGTCTGCGTGAGATCGCCGACCGCCTGCGCTCCTCCGAGGTGGGGGAGGAGGAGGCCGAGGCGCTCGCTCGCGAGGCGGCTGACCTGGTGGGCAAGGCAAGCACGGAAATCGAGGCGGATCTGCGCGCCGCCCGCGCGGAAGACGCCTCGTGACGACCGAGCCCCAGGCGCCGGCGGCGAGCACGTACCCCGACGACCTTCGCGACCTCGTCGAGGCCTACCTCGACGCGTTGCAGTTCTCGGCCATCCCCGATACGGCCGGGATTGAGGAGGCGATGCGCTACTCGCTGCTCGCCGGCGGCAAGCGGATCCGGCCGGTGCTCGCCCTGGCGACGGCGCGCTCCCTCGGCCGCGCGCCGGAGTCCGTGCTGCCGGCCGCCGGTGCGCTCGAGCTCATTCACACCTATTCCCTGATCCACGACGACCTCCCCGCGATGGACGACGACGAACTCCGTCGCGGGCGCCCGACGTCGCATGTCGTCTACGGCGAGAACGTGGCCATCCTGGCGGGCGACGGCCTCTTCGCCGAAGCGGTCCGCCTGTTCTGCGAGCACCAGCAGGGTGAGCCCGGGGCGGTGCTCGCCGCCCTGGCCGAGCTGCTCGCCGCGATCGGCGTCGACGGCATGGTGGGAGGCCAATACATAGATGTCACCATGGAAAAGCGCGTCGCCTCCTCCGCTGCGCGTCCGGGGGCGACGGGGTCACAGGCAAATGCCCTGCGCCGCCTTCACTCGCTGAAGACTGGCCGCCTGATCGCCGCGAGCGTCCGCGTTGTGCTGGCCCTCGACAGCCTTGGTGAACCTGAGACAATCCCGTACCGGCGCTTCGCCGAGGAGTTGGGTGTTCTGTTCCAGATCGTCGACGACATCCTCGATGTCACAGGCAGCGACGAAGAGCTGGGCAAGCCGCACGGCAGCGACGAGCGCCATGGCAAAGTGACCTATGTCAGCCTGTTCGGGCTCGACGAGGCTCGTACCCTTGCCGCGGAATCACACCGCAAGGCCCACGAGGCGCTCGAGGCCGTGAACGGTGACCCGCGCGATATGAGCCAGATCACGGACTTCATCTACACGAGGCAGTCATGAGCGAGACCAACAGCGACGGAAACCAACCGGCGTCCGAGAAGCTCGAGCTGCTCCTGGACGGAATCGACGAGCCCGGGGACCTCGACGGCCTCGACGATGCCCAGCTCCAGCAGCTCGCCCAGGAGATCCGCGAGCTGGTCATCGACACGATCGGCGAGATCGGCGGCCACTTCGGCGCCAACCTCGGGACTTGCGAGCTGGCCGTCGCCCTTCACAGCCTGCTCGACTCCCCGCGCGACAAGATCCTCTGGGACGTCGGCCACCAGGCCTACCCGCACAAGGTCCTGACCGGGCGCCGCCACCGGCTCGACACCATCCGCCAGTACGGCGGCCTCGCTCCGTTCTGCTCAATCTTCGAGTCCGAGCACGACATCATGGGCGCCGGCCACGCGTCCACCTCGATCGGCTACGCGGTCGGGCTGAAGGAGGCGATGCGAAAGGGCATCGGCGAGAACGGCAACGTCGTCGCGGTGATCGGCGACGGAGCGCTCACCGGCGGCGTCGCCTACGAGGCGCTCCACAACGCCGGAGGGCTCCAGACACCGATCGTCATCGTCCTGAACGACAACGGGATGTCGATCTCGCCCAACGTCGGCGCCCTCGCGCGCTACTTCCAGCGAGTCCGCCTGAACCCAAGGCTCTTCCATGCGCGCGAGGACGTCGAGGAGGCCCTCACCAAGCTCCCGCTCGGCCTTGGCTCGCGCCTGGAGCGTGTCGGCCCGGAGCTCAAGTCGGCGATCAAGGCGTACGCGGCGCCCGGCCTCATGTTCGAGGAGCTCGACCTCGCCTATATGGGCGTCATCGACGGCCACGACGTCGCCGCCCTCCGCCGAGCTCTCCGCAACGCGCTCAAGGCGCAGCGGCCGGTGGTCGTCCACATCCACACGGTGAAGGGCAAGGGCTTCGCCCCGGCCGAGGAGGGCGGCCTCGAGGGCATGGAGAAGTGGCACGCGGCGAAGCCGAAGTCGATCGTCAACCGCCAACCTGCGGACTCGAAGACGGTGCCGGTCAAGGAGTCGGATTCCCCTGAGGCGATCGAGAAGCTCGAGAAGCCGCCGCCCCCGTCACCGCCGCAGTACACGGCGGTGTTCGCCGACGCGATGGTGGCCGAGGCCAAGCGTGACCGCCGCGTGATCGGCATCACCGCTGCGATGGCGGGGGGGACCGGGCTCAACAAGCTCGGCAAGGAGGTGCCGGAGCAGTACTACGACGTGGGGATCGCCGAGCAGGACGCGGTGCTGTTCGCATCCGGCCTCGCCCTGCAGGGCGCGAAGCCGGTCTGCGCGATCTACTCCACGTTCCTCCAGCGCGGCTTCGACCAGATCGTCCACGACGTCTGCCTCCAGAGCCTGAACGTCGTGTTCGCGATGGACCGCGCAGGGCTCGTCGGCGACGACGGCCCGACCCACCACGGCGCCTTCGACATCTCCTACTTCCGGCCGCTTCCGAGCGTGGTGCTGATGGCGCCTCGCGACGAGGCGATGCTCGTCCACATGATGCGGACGGCCCTGACCCACGACGACGGCCCGATCGCGTTCCGCTACCCGCGCGGGGCCGCGGAGGGCGCCCCGATTCCCGACAAGCCACAGGAGATCCCGATCGGCAAGGGCGAGCTCCTGACCGAGGGCGAGCGCGTGGCGCTCCTGGGCTACGGCTACGGCGTGCAGGTCGCGCTCCGAGCGGCCGGCATCCTCGGCGAGCAGGGGCTCCAGGTCACGGTGGCCGACGCCCGGTTCGCGAAGCCGCTCGACGAGGAGCTCGTCAACCGGCTCGGCCGGGAGCACGAGCTGCTCGTCACGATCGAGGAGAACGTCCTCCCAGGCGGGTTCGGCTCGGCCGTGCTCGAGCACCTGGAGGACTCGTTCACCGACCCGCAGTCGCGGGCCCACCTGATGCGCGTCGGGCTCCCCGACCGCTACGTCACCCACGGCAAGCCCGCGCTTCTCCGCGAGGAGGTCGGCTTCACCGGCGAGGCCGTCGCCGATCGCATCCTGAACGCGCTGCGTATGGAATCTTCGTTGACCCGGGGTTGACGCGACCGGAGCCCGCGTCGATTCGCCCACGGCGCGATCGTAGACCTCAGTCGCCCAGTGGGTTGGGGGGGTCAGTTGCTGAGGTGCTCCTTGAGCCAGAGCGCGTTCCTCGGTGCGAAGGCCTCCCAGTCGTTGTTGAAGTAGGCGTAGACCTCGACCTCGGAGCGCCAGGATGAGATCCGCCGCCGCCACTCCTCGAGCTCCTTGTTCGAGTAGTTGCCCCGCCGTCCCCGGTTGCCGCGGTGAAAGCGGATGTAGGTCCACTTCGCCGTGATCTCATGAGTCTGGAAGGGGCGCTCCGGGTCGTCGCCGATGACCAGCGCAGCGCGATGCCGGCGAAGCAGCTCGTACACCTCGGGGACGAACCAGCTCTCATGCCGGAATTCGAAGGAGTGACGCGCCTTCGGCAGCTCCTCGAGCGCCGCGCCGAGGCGATCGTCGTCGCGCTTGAAGCTCGCCGGGAGCTGCCACAGGATCGGTCCCATCTTCGGCGTGTCCGCGAGCGGCTTGATCGCCTCGAAATAGCGCTTCGAGTACCGGCCCATCTCGCGCAGCCTCTTGACGTGCGTTATGTAGCGACTCCCCTTGACGGCGAACCGAAAGCCGCGCGGCGCCTGCTCCACCCATCCCTTGACCGCTGACTCGGACGGCAGCCGGTAGAAGGTGTTGTTGATCTCGACCGTGTCGAAGACGGTCGCGTAGTGATCGAGCCAGAGTCGCGCCGGGAGCTTCTCGGGGTAGAAGGCGCCGCGCCAGTCGCGGTAGTTCCAGCCCGCACAGCCGATGTGGACAGGCTTGGCCACACGTGAGAAGCTACCCAGGTCATGCGAGTCGTTGACGGGCGACTTCTCGGGGTGCTTGCGTCGGTTGTCGTTGTCGGCTGCCTGGCGATCTGGGGTGCGTCAACCGTCGGCGCACAGCGCGGGGGCCACGCCCCGAAGGTCATCCAGCTGAGCTACGGCGAGTCGTCCGACCAGGGCGCCGATCGAAGGCTCGAGGCGTTTGCCCGCCACACGCACGGGATGCATTTCGCGACGACCTACAAGGGGGAGAAGGCCAGCGCGCCGGGCAAGTACAACTCGAGCGTCACGGACACGGACATCCACGGACGCAAGGCGAGACACCCGTGGGAGCCGGACCGCAAGAAGGGTGGAGGAGACGTCGTCCGCCTGGTCCACGAGGCGCTGCACCAGCGGGGAGTCGCCGAGGTGCGGCTGCGCGCCAGGAAGAGCGGCGAGGTCGACAAGGCGCGGGTACGAATCGATCGGGACAAATGCTCATCCGATCAACCACTCTTCCCCCTCGACTGTGAGGTGAAGGTCGACTAGGCCGGAACGCGGACCGGCGGCACCCGCCGGCGCGCGGCCTCGTGACGCTCGCCCGTTGGGGCGGACGCCGCACCCTCGGTGAGCGGCGCGCTGCAGAGAAGCTGGACGACCGCGTTCTGGGCCGTCTCGAACGCGTTGCGGGCGGCGCGCAGGTAGAGACGCCACACACGCGTGCGCTCGGTGCCCCCGAGCTCCTCGGCCTCGGCGATGTGCTCGTCGAGTCGCACCGTCCAGTGACGCAGCGTCTCGGCGTAGTCGGTGTGCAGGTTCTCGACGTTCAACGGCTCGAAGCCGGCGCGCTCGAACGCCTGGACCATCCTCCACACGTTCAAGAGCTCACCGTCGGGGAAGACATATCGATTCGAGAAGGAGCCGCCGATATGCGCCCCGTCGCTCTCGAACGGAATCCGTGTGATGCCGTGGTTCAGGACCCGGCCGCCCGGCTCCAGCACCTGCGCGATTCGCGCCGCGTACTCGTCGATCTGCGCGAGGCCGACGTGCTCGACCATGCCGATGCTGGCGATCGCGTCGAAGCGCT
>DASQCL010000139.1:0-6466 GCA_035634715.1 Solirubrobacterales bacterium | reverse complement strand
AAGATCGAGGCCCTGACGGCGCTGCCGTCGAATCCCGACCTGAACGACCTCGCCAGGATCACGGAGCAGCAGATCCCGATCGCCAACGAGGTCTACGGCAAGCTTTCCGCGATCACACCCCCGTCTGACCTGCAGTCCGATTACGACGCGTATCTGGCGAACGGAAAGACCCAGATCGGGGTCGCCCAGCAGATCACGAGCGCGGCGAAGTCCGGCGACACCAGCCAACTCAAGGCGCTGGCCCAGAAGCTCTCCGCGGGTAATGACCAGGGCGACACCGAGGCGAAGGCGCTCGGCCTCGACGAGTGCGCCAAGAACGTCTCACCGCAGGGGTAGTCGGCGTCGAAGCGGCGTCGGACCGGGCGGGCGTTCCTTCCGTCGGCTTGATGGAGTGCGCCATGGACGTTGCCTGCAGGGCTAGCGAATCCGACAACGCTCAGCGGGGCCTCGGGATCAGCTCCGTTGAGCCAGAGCGAGTTCGTCTCGCAGGCAAATGCCATCTGCAAGGAGGCAAACACCAAGCAGGAGGCCCTCAAGCCTCCACCGACCGGCGGCCCGGCGAGCGGCTTCGAGCCGTTCATCACACAGTCGCTCGCGATCACCCAGCCCCTCCTGACCCAACTCGAGGCTCTGACTCCGCCGAGCAACCTCCAGAGCGACTGGGACAAGCTGCTCGCAGATGCGAAGGCCAAGGAGGCCTTGGTGCAGAAGGCACTTGCGGCGGCGAAGGCCAATGACACCAGCCAGTTCAGTGCCGCGATCAAGCAGGTTCAGGCCACGGCGGGCCAGGGCGATGCGCTAGCCCAATCGATTGGGCTCACCGAATGCGCCAAGAACCCGCAGCCGCAGGGCTGATCCAGGGCTGAGCAGGCGCGGTTTGACCTCCACCCCCAGCGGGAATCCGCCTGCTGGGGTGGAAGGTCCGCAGCATCCAGCTCAGCTGAGGAGGCGCGCCTGGTGGGGCGTGCTCAAGCGGACCGTGTCCGAGTTCCGCGAGGACAACCTCACGGACTGGGCCGCCGCGCTCACCTACTACGCGATCCTCTCGATCTTCCCGGCGCTGATCGTCCTCGTGTCGATCCTCGGCCTCGCAGGGGACTCGGCGACGAACGCGGTCCTCGACAACATCAACGAGCTCGGGCCCGGTCCCGCGCAGGACATCATCAGCGGCGCGATCAGGGAGATTGCTTCGAGCCAGGGGACCGCGGGCCTGGCCTTCGTGATCGGCCTCGTCGCGGCGCTCTGGTCGGCGTCCGGGTACGTCGGGGCGTTCTCGCGCGCTTCGAACGTGATCTATGAGACGGAGGAGGGGCGCCCGTTCTGGAAGCTCCGCCCGCTGCAGGTGGGGATGACGCTGGTCCTCCTCCTGCTGGTGGCCGTGAGCGCCATCGCCATCGTCGTCAGCGGCCCGCTGGCCTCCGACGTCGGCAAGATCTTCGGCGTGGAGGGCACTGCCGTCACCATCTTCAACATCGTGAAGTGGCCGGTGATCGTGCTCATCGTGATGACGATGCTCGCGATCCTCTACTACGGCGCGCCGAACGTCCGCCATCCGGGCTTCCGCTGGATCACGCCCGGAGGCATCCTCGCCGTCCTGCTGTGGATCCTGGCCTCCGCCGGCTTCGCGGCCTACGTGGCCAACTTCGGCTCCTACAACGCGACCTATGGCAGCCTGGCCGGGGTTATCGTCTTCCTCATCTGGCTGTGGATTTCGAACGTGGCCGTGCTCCTCGGCGCGGAGATGAACGCGGAGATCGAGCGTGGCCGCGAGCTCGAGAGCGGCGTGCCCGAGGAAGAGACGATCGCGATGGAGCCGCGGACGCCCGCCAAGTGCCAGGCAAAGCAGGCATGATGAGAAAGCTCCTGTTCATTCCCTTCAGCGTCGTGGGAGGGCTCATCGCCGGCCTCCTCTCGAAGAAGTTCGTCGACATGACATGGGGCCTCGTCGACGACGAGGAGCCGCCGGAACCGGGGGATCGCGAGGTGAGTTTGGGGAAGCTCGCGCTCGCCCTCACGATCCAGGGCGCGATCTTCGCGCTGGTCCGCGGGCTGGTTGAGCGGGGGTCGCGTCACGCATATCACCGGTTCACCGGCACCTGGCCGGAAGACGAGGAGCCCGAGCAGACCAGGTAGCTCGCGTCGCCGCAGCGGGGGAGATTTGGCACGTCCGCCCCCCTCTCTACTGTGAGCGGACGATGAGCGAGCAGGTTTCACTCACTGAGCAGCCGGCGATCGCCAGCGCGGCGGAGAGCGTCGCGAGCAGGGAAAACGGCGATGGGCCGGAGCGCGCCTGGGTTCGCGACCTCGCCGACGGCCAGACGATCGCCGGCGTCTTCGGGGTTCGGCAGCGCGAGCTGCGCCAGCGCCGCAACGGCGGCGAGTGGCTGCGGCTGATCGTCTGCGACAGCACCGGCGCCGTCGAGGCCGTGGCATGGGACGAGGTCGCCGAGTGCTTCGAGATCGCGGAGCCCGGCTCCGCGGTGCACATCACCGGCCGCTTCGCGGTCCACGCCCAGTACGGGCCCAAGATCACCGTCGAGACGATCCGCTCCGCCCGCGACGGCGAGTACGAGCCGTCCGACCTCGCCGAGGGGCCGAGCGTCCCGGTCGAGCGGCTCGAGGCGCAGCTTCGCGAGCTCCTGGGGACGATCCAGAACCCCCAGCTCGCCGCCCTCCTGGACCGCTTCTTCGGGCAGGACTCCCCGATCTGGCTTCGCTTCCGCGAGGCGCCGGCCGCCAAGTACTACCACCAGGCTTATCGCCACGGACTGCTGGACCACACCGTCTCGGTCGCGCAGGCCGTGAGTGCCTCGGCGGCGGCCTTCCCGGGCATCGACCGCGACATCGCGATCGCCGGAGCGCTCCTTCACGACATCGGCAAGACGATGGCCTACAACGACGATCCGCTCGCGATCGACCTGACCGATGCCGGGCGCCTCCAGGGCGAGATCCCCCTCGGCTATTACCTGGTCCGCCGCGAGGTGGAGCGGATGGACGGGTTCGACCCGGACCTGGCGCAGGCCCTCTTCCACATCGTCCTCTCGCATCACGGTTCGCTGGAGAACGGATCGCCCGTTCTCCCCGCAACCCGCGAGGCCACCCTGGTCCACATGATCGACAACCTGGGCGGCAAGCTCGGGAGCTTCGACCGGATCGAGCGCGGCCTGGCTGACGGCGAGGCGTGGTCACGCTTCGACCGCGGACTGGACTCGGCCGCGTACTTCCGCTCGCGCGCCGCTTAGCCGCGGGTCCGCCGATCTCGGCGCCGCAATTTGCGGCGGCGTTGCGCCCGACCCCATAACGGCTGGCAACTAGCCCCTATATTCAGCCACGTGAACGGCACCTGCCAGTTTCGGGGCTAAAGCCCCTCACCACCAGAATGACCAACGACACCTGCCAGTTTCGGGGCTAAAGCCCCTCACCACCAGAAATGGCCAAGGACACCGAGAAGCTGATTCGCCAGCTCTCCCTGATCTCGTTCCTGATGGCCACGGGGAGGCCCGTGTCGGCTCTCGAGATCAAGCGGGAGGTGGAGGGCTACAGCTCGATGAACGACGACGCGTTCGCGCGGCGCTTCTACGCCGACCGCGCCGAGCTCGAGAGCCTGGGGATCTCGCTGCAGGTCGACAAGCCGGCCGAGGGCTTCTTCGAAGCCGAGCTCTATGCGCTGCCGCCTGAGAACTACTACCTCCCGGCGATCGAGTTCACCGACGGGGAGCTGGCGGCCCTGCGCACCGCGCTGGTCCTGCTCGACGGTGAGTTCGCCTACGCCGAGCCCCTTCGGCTCGCGCTGCAGCAGGTGTCGTGGGGGCGCCCCAGCCCGCTGGTCGAGCCCGACACGGCGCCGATCGATGTCAAGCTCGCGCCCTCCGGAGGCGGACGCGAGATGTCCCAGCGCCTGGCGAAGATCGAGACGGCGATCTCCCGGCGCAAGACGATCGAGTTCAGCTACTACTCGCTGCAGCGGGACGAGCTTTCCGACCGCAAGGTCGATCCGTACCACCTCGTCTTCCGCAACGGCCAGTTCTATTTGATCGGCCACTCGCACGAGCGCGACGACATCCGCGTGTTCAGGCTCTCCCGGATCCGCGGCAAGGTCTCCTACGCCACAAAGGCCGAGCACGACTTCGCCCCCCGGGAGGATTTCGACCGCCGCGACTACGCCTCCCGGGCCGACTGGCAGATGGGCGAGATCGAGGGGACGGCGAAGGTGTTCCTGCGCGAGCGCATCTCCTGGCTGGTCGACCGGGACTTCGGCACCTACGGGAAGGTGCGCAAGGCCGCGAAGGGAGACGGGGCGCCCGGCCGTGGCTTCATCTACGAGACGGAGTACGCCTCGGGCCGGATGCTGACATCGTGGGTCCTCGGGTGGCGTGAGAACGCCGAGCTGCTGGAGCCCGCCGACCTCGCAAAGGACGCCGCCGAGCGACTGGACCTGCTGCGTAAGCGCCATCGCACCGACTTCGACGTCGCGAACACGGTCAAGCGGCCGATCGCCGAGGGCAACGGCAGGCCGCGCTCGTCGAACGGCCGCTCGGAGGCGGTGATCCGGCCCGAGCGCTTCGCGCGCCTCGTCACCCTGGCCGGCCTGCTGATCGGCGCCGCCCGCGAGGAGACCCAGCTCCCTGTCGGCCGAGTGCTCGAGGAGCTGAACGTCAGCCGCGAGGAGCTCCACGAGGATCTGGACGTGCTAAACGTGGTCAACTTCGGCGGCGGGACGTATGTGCTCTATGCGGAGATCGACGGCGACTCGATCCAAGTCGATCCGGACACCTACGGCGACAACTTCGCGCGGCCGGCGCGCCTGCTGCCGCTGGAGGCGAAGGCGCTGGTCGCCGCGATCGACCTGTTCGGCGACCACCTGCCGCAGGCCGGCCTGTCGACCGCCCGGGAGAAGATCGTCGCCGCGCTGGGGCACGACCCCTCGCACGAGGGCCTCGAGATCGCGCCCGGCCGCGATGACTCCGAGGTGATTCGGGCCGTGAACGATGCGATCGAGAAGCGCCGGGTCCTCGAGCTTCACTACTACAAGGAGAACGAGGACGAGTTCATCAAGCGCGAGGTCGAGCCCTACCAGCTGGTGAGCGGCCCGGAGGGCTGGTACCTGGGCTGCTACGACCTGGGCCGCGATGACACCCGCCACTTCCGGCTCGACCGGATGAAGGAGGCGCGTGTGGCCGACGACACCTTCGAGCCGCGGGACGGTGTGGAGGAGCGCCTGGCCGAGCAGGAGTGGCTGGTCCACGGCGAGGTCGGGACGGCGGGCGTGGCGCGCGTCTGGGTCTCGCCCAACCGGGCCCGGTGGCTGCGCGAGGAGCGGACGGTCACGGACGAGCTCTCCGACGGAGCCGTCGTGGTCGAGCTCCCCTACGGCTCGACGGACTGGCTCGTTCGCGAGGTCCTGAAGGGCGTCGGCGACCTGGTGGTGCTCGAGCCCGACGACGCGCGCGACGCGGTTCTTCAGGCAGTCAGCGGCAAGTAGCG
The DNA here is from genome assembly GCA_035634715.1 of Solirubrobacterales bacterium. Taxonomy (GTDB): domain Bacteria; phylum Actinomycetota; class Thermoleophilia; order Solirubrobacterales; family 70-9; genus AC-56. The sequence goes on along the minus strand of DASQCL010000139.1, from coordinate 982 downwards.
CCCGGGGCGCGGTCATGGACACCGCCCCGGGACATCCCGAGATCGTGCGCTTCGTGGCGCCAAACCCGGGGGCGATGACCCTCGAGGGCACCAACAGCTACGTCGTGGGCTCGGACCCGGCCTATGTGATCGATCCGGGGCCCGACGACGCGGGCCATGTCGCCGCCCTCCGGGAGGAGGCGGAGAGGCGCGGCGGGCTTGGCGGCGTTCTCCTGACCCACTCGCATGGCGACCACTCGGCGGCGGTGCCGCTCCTCGACGCGCCCGTCGTGGAGTCCGGGCCGTTCGAGGTGGTCCCCACGCCCGGCCACGCTGAGGACCACGTCTGCTTCCTGCTGGGCCGGGTCTGCTTCACCGGCGATCTGATCCTCGGTGAGGGCTCCACGTTCGTTCCGCCCGACGGCGGCTCGCTCACGGCGTACCTCGATTCGCTCCACCGGATCCAGGAGCTCGACCTCGAGCTGCTGTGCCCCGGCCACGGGCCCTATGTGACGGACCCGGCGGCGAAGATCAGCGAGTACATCGACCACCGCCTCGATCGCGAGCGCAAGCTGATCGCCGCTCTCGATGCCGGCGAGCGCTCCCGCGGTCAGCTCCTCGACGCGGCCTGGGACGACGTCCCAAAGGAGCTGCGCGCGGCCGCCGCGCTGGTGATGCAGGCGCATCTGGAGAAGCTCGACGCCGAGGGCCGCCTCCCGGACGGCATTCACGACTAGGCCCGCCCGCCCGACACCCCCCGGTTGTCGGATCAGTAGGGATATGCGCCGCAAACCCGACAATCGTGGTGGTTTCCTAGAGTGGCAGCGTGAACGTTGCGACAGTGGCTAAACGCGCAGCGCTCGCGGGCGCGGCGTTCTGGGGGCTCGCGGGAGGCGCGACCGCGGGCCTCTGGTACCAGCTGTTCCGCCGGCCGCTACCGCGAACTACCGGTGACCTTCGGGTGCCGGGCATCGAAGCGGCGATCGAGATCTCGCGCGACCGC
>DASQCL010000138.1:0-3797 GCA_035634715.1 Solirubrobacterales bacterium | reverse complement strand
CGCCCGCGATGGATGACCACGACCTCGTCCACGGTCTGGGAGACCTCCGACAGCACGTGGCTGGACACGAGGATCGTGCGGTCCTGCGCGGCCATCGAGCGCAGGAAGTCGCGGAGCCACCGAATCCCTTGGGGGTCGAGGCCGTTGGCGGGCTCGTCGAGCACGAGCGTCTCGGGATCGCCGAGGAGCGCCGCCGCCAGGTTGAGTCGCTGGCGCATTCCCAGGGAGTACGCCTTCGCGCGCGTGCGCGCCGCCGAGGAGAGCTCCACGAGCCTCAGGACCTCGTCCACACGGCTCACGGGTATCCCGGCGGCCCGGGCAATGATCCGCAGGTGGTCCCGGCCCCGGCGCCCTGGGTGGAATCCCGAGGTGTCCAGGACCGATCCGACGCTGTGGGTCGGATCGGTGAGGGAGCGGTACGGGCGGCCGTCGATCGTGGCGCCACCCGAGGTGGGGTGGGCGAGGCCCAGGATGATCCGGAGGGTCGTCGTCTTGCCGGCGCCGTTCGGGCCGAGAAAGCCGAGGATCGAGCCCGGCCGGGCTTCGAAGGTGAGGCCATCCACCGCCACCGTCCTCCCGTAGCGCTTGGTGAGGGATTGGACCGCGATCACGGCGTGTCAGTACCCCGGCTCGCCCGGGAGAACCACGCGCTGCCCACGCCCCTCACCGACAACGCGCGGGAGCACGGGCTCGACGACCCGATCGCGAGCCGCCGCGAGCACCTCGTCGGAGCTCGAGAACGGAAGCAGCGCCTCGAGGTGCTTGATCGTCGGGAAGACGAGCTCGAGCTCGCCGGCCCGATGCCGCTCGAGCGCCTCTCCGGGAGCGATCCAGGCCGCCTCGGTCGTCTCCTCGCCATCGGGGCGCGGCGGGGAGTGCGCCGGGGCGAGGGCAACGTAGAAGCGGGTGTCGAAGCGCACCGGCACGAAGTCCGGCGTGATCCAGCGAGACCACGCCAGGAGCTCGGCGTCGGGCGCCAGCTCGATCCCGGCCTCCTCGTGCAGCTCCCGGACCGCGGCCGCGCGGTGGGCAGTCTCGTCACCGTCGCCGTCCCCGGCGTCGACGCCGCCACCGGGGAAGACCCAGACGCCCGGCATGAAGCTCGCCTCGGTGCTCCGGCGCACCAGCAGGATCTCGACGCCCCTCTCACGGTGCTTCCCGCCTCGCCGCAGCAGGATCAGCGAGGCGGCCGGTCGCGGTTCCACGCTCACGCATCGGCACCCTAGACCCCCGTGCACGCGGGCGCGATTAGGTCTAGTTTTAGGTCTGTGAGCAGCAGGAGAGCTGTGAACGCCTCGCTGGCAACCGCGGCGCTCGCATTCGTCGCGATCGCGGTTCCGACCTCGGCGAGCGCGGCGGCGGCGCGCCGCACGGCCAGCTTCCGAGTCGGAGCGGCGAGCGTCAGCTACACGCCGCCGAGGGCGGGCCAGCTGGCAAACGATCCTGCCAACTGCGATCACACGGGGCAGTTCAACGGGCCCCGGAAGTTCGCGTTCGAGGAGCCCTACAAGGACCTCCAGGGCTCGGGGCACTTCGACTCCGGCGATCCCTATGTGGACTGCAACGGCAACGGGCGCTGGGACGGCAACCTGCTGGGGGGCGGCTCGGACTCGCCACGCTTCTACGACCACGTTGCCGACAAGGTCGGCGCGCGGGCGATGGTCGTCTCCAACGGCAAGCGGACGATCGCCGTGGAGGTGCTCGACAACGAGGGCGCGTTCAACGTCTACCTACAGCGCATCCGGCGCCAGGTTCACGCCGACGGGGTCAACCTGGACGGGATCTACATCAGCTCCAACCACGACGAGTCGGCGCCGGACACGATCGGCATCTCCGGCCTCAACGCGGCGACCTCGAGCGTCAACGCCTACTTCGCGAAGTACATGGTCCAGCAGTCCGCGAAGGCGATCGAGGACGCGGTGGCGAAGCAGCGAAGCGCCACCATCCGCTACGCGGAGGCGAAGGAGCCTTCGAACCTGCGCCAGTGCTGGTCGTCGTATCCCTTCGTCGACGACCAGCAGATGCCGAGCCTGCAGGCGGTCGGCACCAACGGCAAGGTGATCGCCACGCTCGCGAACGTAAGCCAGCACGCGGAGTCCCTCGGGTTCAACCCCGACGAGGCGCAGAAGAAGTGGATCACCGCCGACTGGATCCACTTCTTCCGGGCGAAGCTGCAGCAGCGCTTCGGCGGGGTCGCGATCGAGATGGCCGGGTCAGTCGGCAGCGTCGAGACGCCCGAGGTCTTCTCGAAGGTGATCTCGCGCATCCCGCAGCAGTTCATCGACGAGAGCCACCCGGCGGGCTGCCGGACGCTGTTCGACGCAAACGGCCAGCCCGCGCCCGTGGGGTACGACCAGGAGACGAAGGCGCTCGGCCAGTCGCTCGCTGGCGCCGTCGGCGACGCGCTCAAGTCGAAGGGCAGGCCGTCGCGCACCGGAGCGATCTGGGGCAAGCGCTCCGACATCTGCGTCCCGCTCACCAACACCCTCTTCGCACTCGGCGCGCGGCTCGGCGTGTTCGCGGCCCGGCCCGGCTACACCGACAACTGCACCCAGAAGTTCCCGGTCGCGCCCAACGGCAGCACCTCCGGCGACGAGGTGAAGAGCCAGGTCGCGGCGTTCAGGATCGGCGACGGCACCTTCATGTCGGTGCCCGGCGAAGTGTTCCCGTTCACCTATCTGCGCGGCTTCCTGGGACCGAACGACATGCCGAAGCCCGGGCCTCCGCTGCCACCCTGGCCGATGCCGTACATGCACACGCCGTACCGGTTCATCGACGGGCTCGGCGAGGACATGGCCGGCTACATCTTCCCGGTGGGCAATGGCGTCGGTGTGCCGGGCGAGGACCCTGGCGGCAACGACACCGACCGCTTCGGGTGCGGCCACTCCGACGACTCCGAGGCCGCGAGCTCGCACACCAGCGACATCGCCGGCCAGGCGCTCGTCGGGATCCTGCAGAAGAAGTTCGGCAAGCCCGAGAAGGTCGCGCAGGGCCGCTACGTGCTGCCCGACGGCGAGCTCTCGCGCGACCCGCTGGGCGGCCCCGAGATCAAGTGCGACGTCGACACCCAGTTCAACTTCGCCGGCCGCGCCGAGCGGGTGTGGATCCCCGGCCGCGGAAAGATCAGGCCCGCAGCGTGGATGTCCCTCGACGGGCGCCGTCAGGGCCACGCCAACCGCAACACCCGGGGCTACTTCAACAAGCAGGGCAAGCCGGTGTGGCTCGACGTTTACGAGCCGCTTCAGTAACCTCGCCGCCGATGCCGACCGAGACCCAGACCGCGCAGCTCTGGATCTGCACCTCGTGCGGATTCGTCTACGACCCCGACGAGGGCGATCCGGATGGGGGCATCCCGCCGGGAACGCCGTTCGAGTCGATCCCGGACGACTGGTTCTGCCCAGTCTGCGGCGCCCGCAAGTCCGACTTCGAGCCCTACGAGGAGTAGGCCGCCTACTCCAGAGCGTCCTCGCGGCGCTTCCGGATCACCGCTCGGGCGGTGAGCCAGGCGACGCCGACGATCAGCCCGATCGGCACCAGCACCGCGGCGCTGATCAAGAGGATCCCGGCCATCACCGTGAGCACCCGGCCGGCGTCGTGGAACGCATCGCCGATGCTCCAGGCACCGCCACCGCCCGAGTCGACGCCTGCCTGACCGCGAATCTCGACGCTCACCGGCACCAAGCGGATGCGGCTCTGCACCTGCCGGTAGTTGTCCCGCGCGGCCGCGAGCTGGTTCTCCACCACCTGCAGGCGGGCCTTCAGGCTCTCCTCCTCGGTGACGGTGACCGCGTTACCAA
>DASQCL010000137.1:0-10462 GCA_035634715.1 Solirubrobacterales bacterium | reverse complement strand
CACCCAAGGGCGCCGCTGATGGCAACGGCAACGGGAACGCGGGCCCCGCGGCTCTCCACCGTTCGCAGGGAGGGCGAGCGTGTCACGCCGCTCGAGCTCTTCTTCGACCTCGTCTTCGTCCTCGCGATCACCCAGTGCACGGCGCTGATGTCCCAGCATCCCACGTGGAGTGGCCTCGCCCAGGGGGTCCTGGTGCTGGCCGTGTTGTGGTGGTCATGGACCGGCTATACGTGGCTGACGAGCGTGGTGGACCCCGAGGAGGGAGCGGTCAGGATCGCGATGTTCGCCGCGATGGCGGCGTTTCTCGTCGTCTCGATCGCCGTCCCCAAGGCGTTCGGCGACCTGGCGCTCGAGTTCGCAATCGCATACGGGGCGGTGCGCGCGGCGCACATCGCGCTCTTCGTCCTGGCAAGCCGCGATGACCCCGGCCTCCGCCACTCGGTCGGTGCCCTCGCCGTGAGCACCGCGATCGGCGTCGGCCTGCTGGTCGGCGCGTCCTTTCTGGACGGCCTTGCGCAGGGCGGTCTATGGGTCCTCGCGCTGGCACTCGACATGGGCGGGCCGTTCTTCTTCGGCGCCGAGGGCTGGAAACTCGTGCCGGGCCACTACGCCGAGCGCCACGGGCTGATCATCATCATCGCCCTCGGCGAGTCCATCGTCGCGATCGGCGTCGGCGCCCATTCACACCTTGACTGGGGAATCGCCGCTGCTGCGGTACTCGGGATCGCCGTGTCCGCCGCCCTCTGGTGGATGTACTTCGACATCGTCGCCATCGTGTCCAGACGGCGGCTCATCGACGCCCCGGAGGGCCGCGTGCGCAACGAGCTCGCACGCGATTCCTACTCCTACATCCACTTCCCGATGGTGGCGGGCATCATCCTGATGGCCTTCGGCCTGAAGACGACCCTCAGCCACGTCTCCGACACACTCCACACAGTGCCGGCGTTCGCGTTACTCGGCGGAATCTCCATCTACTTGCTCGGTCTGGTGGCCTTTCGCTACCGCCACGTGCACACGATCAACCGCCAGCGCCTGCTCATGGCGGTGCTGCTACTCGCACTCCTGCCGCTGGCGACGAGCATCCCCGCCATCGCCACTCTCTCCATTGTCGTTGTGCTCCTCGCCAGCATGATCGCCTACGAGACGCGCAGTTACGGGGAGGGCCGGTTCCGGGCCAGGCACCCGGACCTGACACCCGAGAGCCACGCCGGCTAGCTGCACCGTTAGCTTTCGCCCCCGATGGAGGAGCCTCGAGACGAGGAGGGCTGGGAGCCGGAGGTCGCCGAGCTCCGGCGCCGCGAGGACCTCGCCAAGCGGATGGGCGGCGCCGAGCGCGTCGAGCGCCAGCGCGCGACCGGGCGCCTGAACGTTCGCGAGCGCATCGACCGCCTCTTCGACCCCGGCACCTTCCATGAGACCGGCGCCCTCGCCGGCAAGGGGACCTACGACGACGAGGGTGAGCTCACCGACTTCCAGCCCGCCAACGTCGTCATCGGTCAGGGCCGGATCGAGGGGCGCCGGGCGATCCTCCAGGGCGACGACTTCACCGTCCGCGGCGGCGCCGCCGACGCAGCCATCTGGCAGAAGGCCATCTACGCCGAGCGCATGGCGCACGACCTGCGCCTACCCCTGATCCGGCTCGTCGACGGGACCGGCGGCGGTGGCAGCGTCAAGACGCTCGAGCAGATGGGCTTCACCTACGTGCCGCCGCTTCCGGGCTTCGACCTCGTGGGGCAGAACCACGCGATCGTGCCGGTTCTGGCCGCTGCGCTCGGTCCCGTCGCCGGGCTGGGCGCCGCCCGGGTCGTCGCCTCGCACTTCTCGGTGATAGTCCGTGGCACCGCCCAGCTCTTCGTTGCAGGCCCCCCGGTGGTCGCGGCGTCCATGGGCGAATCGCCCGACAAGGAGGAGCTGGGCGGGGCCCGCACGCAGACCAAGGCGGGTGCGGTGGACAACGAGGCCGAGGACGAGGAGGACGCGTTCGAGCAGCTCCGCCGCTTCCTCTCCTACCTGCCGGACAACGTCTGGGAGGCGCCTCCCGTCCTGTCCCCCACCGACCCGCCCGACCGGCGCGAGGAGGAGCTCATCGGGATCGTCCCGCACGACCCGCGACGCCCGTACAGGATGCGGCGCATCCTCGATGGGGTCCTCGACCGCGGCTCGATATTCGAGATCGGCGCCCGCTTCGGCCCGTCGCTGATCACCGCGCTCGCCAGGCTGGACGGGCGCCCGGTCGGCGTCCTCGCCTCCGACCCCAATCATTACGCCGGCAGCCTGACCGCGGACGCCTCCGAGAAGCTCGCCCGCTTCGTCGACCTCTGCGACCAGTTCCACCTGCCGCTCGCCAACTTCGTCGATCAGCCGGGCTTCCTGATCGGTACCAACGCCGAGCGCGCCGGCACGATCCGCCGCGGCGCCCGGGCCCTCTACGCCGTTCACCAGGCGACCGTGCCGTGGGTCTCGGTGCTGGTGCGGAAGGTCTACGGAGTGGCGGGCGCCGGCCACGGCGACGGCTCGCGGCTCAACCTCCGCTATGCCTGGCCCTCGGGCGACTGGGGCTCGCTGCCGATCGCCGGGGGCCTGGAGGCCGCCTACCGGCGCGAGCTCGAGGCCGCCGAGGATCCCAAGGAGCTCCGCGACGAGATCGAGGCGCGCCTCAACGCCGTGCGCTCCCCCTTCCGGACCGCCGAGCGCTTCTCGGTCGAGGAGATCATCGACCCGCGCGACACACGGCCGCTGCTATGCGACTGGGCCGCCCGCGCTCACGAGCTGGTCCAGTACGAGCTCAACGCGGGGCCGAAGTCGCGCGGTCCCCGGCCGTAGACGCCGGGATAGGCTGCGGCGCGTGCCGGAGCGGACGATCATCTTCTTTCCCGAGGGCGCGTTCGGGCCGACCAACAACTGCGTCGGAATTGGCGAGGTCCTGCGCGAGCGCGGACACCGGGTCGTGTTCGTGATCGAGGAGTCGTTCGCCGGCACGCTCTCCGAAAAGGGGTTCGAGGAGCGGCTGATGCGGCTCGGCCCGCCGCCGGAGCAGGAGGAGGAGCCGGGCCAGTTCTGGAAGGACTTCATCCGCGACACGGCGCCGGTCTTCCGCAAGAGCACGTTTGAGCAACTCGACGAGTTCATGGCGCCCACCTGGGAGGCGCTGCTCGACGGTGCCCGGTACGTCGACGACCGCCTGGTCGAGATCTTTGGCGAGGTCGAGCCCGACGCCATCGTCGAGGACAACGTCTGCGCGTTCCCCGCCCTTCCGGCGAGCGGCCGCCCCTGGGTGCGAATCGCCTCCTGCAATCCGCTCGAGCTGAAGGACCCGGAGCTCCCCCCTCCCTACTCCGGGCTGCCCCTCGACGAGCGCTCCGAGTGGGACGCGTTCCGCGCCGAGTACTCGCGCGCGATCGCCGGCATGCGCTCGGACTTCGACGACTTCTGCCGCGAGCGCGGGGCGCCCCCGCTCTCCGAGGGCGAGCTGATCCACCGCTCCGACTGGCTCAACCTCTACCTCTATCCGCGCGAGCTCGACTACTCTCGCTCCGCGCCCCTACACCCCACTTGGCACAACCTCGAGTCGAGCGTCCGTGGCAGCGACGCGCCGTGGGCCGTGCCGGAGGCGATCGAGGACGGCGACGGCGCCCTGATCTACCTGAGCCTCGGCTCGCTGGGGTCGGCCGACGTCCCGCTGATGGAGCGCCTGGTCGACTCGCTCGCGAAGACCCCGCATCGCTACGTCGTCTCGAAGGGCCCACAGCACGACGCCTACGAGCTCGCCCCGAACATGGTGGGCGAGGTGTTCCTGCCGCAGGTTTCGGTCCTCCCCCATGTGGACCTCGTCATCACCCACGGAGGCAACAACACCGTCACCGAGTGCATGCACCACGGCAAGCCGATGGTGCTCCTGCCGATCTTCTGGGACCAGCACGACAACGCGCAGCGAGTTCACGAGACCGGGTTCGGGGAGCGGCTCCCGACATATTCGTTCACCGACGAGGAGATCTCGCGGGCCATCGACGGCCTGCTCGGCGAGGACGCTTTGCACGCCAAGCTCGGCGAGATCTCAAAGCGGCTCCAGGCTAACCCCGGCAACGTCCGAGCCGCCGACCTGATCGAGCGCCTGGCCGAGACCGGGGAGCCCGTCACGGACTGAGGTCGGGCCGCGCCACTCTGCATACGGCGGACCTACACTCAATGAGGGCGATGGACGCTCCGAGTCCACATCGCATCGACGCGGCAACGATCGCCGTCGTCGGCGCGGAGATCGTCGCCTCGGTGGCGGTCGTCACCGGCGTCGTCGCCCTCCTCGACGAGGTCGCGCCGGTCACCGGGCTCGGCATCCTCTACATCCTCGCCGTCCTCTTCATCGCCGTCCGCCGCGGTCAGGTCGCTGCGCTGGCCACCTCCGTCTTGAGCGTCCTGGCGCTCAACTTCTTCTTCATCGAGCCCCGCTACCGGCTGACGATCGCCGACTCGCACAACGTCGTCGCCCTCGGAGTCTTCCTCGTGGTGGCCCTGGTGGTGGGACGCCTCGCGGCCACCGCGCGCACGCAGACCGCTGAGGCCGAACGCCGCGCGCTGCTGGCCTCCGCCCGCGAGCGAGAGGCGATGATTTTGGCGCAGGCGGCCTCCTCATTCCTCGCGGGCGAGAACGTCGCTACGCAGCTCGAGCGGCTGGCCGATCGCGACGGTTCAACCGGCCCTCCCGCGTTTCGCGCCGGGCTCACCGCGGCGCCGGACACCCAACCCGCCGAGCTCGCGGCGCGGATCCCGGCCACGCGCCCGGGATGGCTCTACGGGAGACCTGACGCCGGCTGGGACCTAGCCAGCCTCGAGCGCCTGGCGCAGGCGCTGGCTCGCCTCATCGATCTCGCCCGCGAGCGCGAGCTCCTGGCCGAGCGCTCGGCGGCGGCGGAGGCGGCCCGGCGTGCCGATGCGACGAAGACCGCGCTGCTCCACGCGATCTCCCACGATCTCCGCTCGCCGCTGACGGCGATCACCACCGCCGCGAGCGGACTCCGCCAGGAAGGCCTCTCGGCCGACGACCACGACGGGCTCCTCGAGGCGATCGAGGCCGAGTCCGCTCGCCTCGCCCGCATGGTCGACGACCTGCTCGACCTGTCGCGGATCGAGGCCGGCGCGGTCAACCCACGCACGGACTGGGCCGATCTCGCCGACGCGGTGGGCCGTGCCGCGGAGCAGGTCGAGCAGCGGTTCGGGACGCATCGGATCGAGCTGGACCTCCCCGCCGACCTGCCGCTGGTCCGCGCCGATGTCGCCCAGCTCGAGCGCGTGTTCTCCAACCTGCTCGAAAACGCCGTGAAGTTCTCCCCCGACGGCGCCGCCGTTCGGGTGAGCGGCGGCCCGGGGGGCGGAAGGGTCACGGTTCGCGTGACGGACTCCGGGCCCGGCATCCCAACGTCCAGGCGCAGTGAGATCTTCGAGCCGTTCGTCCGCGGCACGGGCCCCAGCCAGGGATCGGGACTGGGCCTCGCCATATGCCGGGGGCTGGTCGAGGCGAACGGCGGCGAGATCAGCCTGCAGGGCGCAGCGAGCAGAGGCAGCACCTTCGCCGTGAGCTTCCCACTGGTAGCCCAGCCCGTGGAGGCGCGGTGAGCAGCGACGGCCAGCGCGTGCTGGTCGTAGACGACGAGCCGCAGATCGTCCGCGCGCTCAAGGTGATCCTGCGGGGCGCCGGCTATGTGACCCAGCAGGCCGAGACGAAGCAGGAGGCGCTCGACGCCGTGGCCGTCCGCCCCCCGGACGCGATGGTGCTCGACCTGATTCTCCCCGACGGCTCCGGGGTCGACGTCTGCAAGGAGATCCGCCGCTGGAGCGGCCTGCCGATCATCGTGCTCTCCGCGGTTGGGGACGAGCGCGAGAAGGTCCGCGCCCTCGATGCCGGCGCGGACGACTACATAACAAAACCGTTCGGGACCGACGAGCTGCTCGCCCGCCTGCGCGCGGCGCTCCGTCGCGTGACCGAGGAGAGCGAGCCGCGGATCGAGATCGGCGACGTGGAGATCGACCTCGAGGCTCGCCAGATCACGAGCGGCGGCGAGCCGGTCCACCTCACCCCGATCGAGTTCGACCTCCTTCGCGTGCTGGCCACCCACCGCGGCAAGCTGGTGACCCACCGCCAACTGCTCCACGAGGTCTGGGGCCCCGGATTCGAGAACGAGACCCACTACCTGCGGGTTCACGTCGCGCACATCCGCTCGAAGATCGAGCCGGATCCGTCGCGGCCGCGTTACCTGATAACCGAGCCGGGGGTCGGCTACCGGCTGCGTGACAGCTGACCAGCGTCCGGCGCGCGCCGTCCCCGATCAGAGCGCGACCTGCGATCCGATGATCACGGTGCTCTCCCGTGGCAGCCGGAACGCCTCGATCGGGCTCGCCGCGTTGCGGGCCATCGCGATGAAGAGCCGCTTGCGCCAGTAGGTGAGCGGCGGTGCGTCGGTCGGCGCGATGGTGATGCGCGAGAGGCAGTACTTGGCGTGCTCGAGGTCCAGGTTGCGCTCCAACGCGCCCTGCTTGCGACAGAGCCTGAGAGCCGCCGGGACGTTCATCTTCTCCTGGTAGCCGACTCTGATCGACACGTGCCAGACCGTGAACCGGCCGCCGAGCTTCTCGACCGTGAACCGCTCATCGTCTTCGACCTGGGGGACGCTGACCTGGTCGACCGAGACCAGCAGGACCCGCTCGTGGAAGGTGTTCGTGTACTCGACCTCCGCCCGGAGCGCCAGCGGCGTGGTCTCCCTCGACGGGCTGAGGAAGACGGCGACGCCGGGCACCCGGATCAGGGGAGGCTCCTTGGCCGGAAGGCCTTCGAGGAACTCTGCAAGGGAACCCTCCTTCGCCTTGCGGTTTCGGCTCACCACCACCTGTCCTCGCTTCCAGTTGACCATCACGAGCGACAGGACCGTCGCAATCGCCAGCGACAGCCACGCACCGTGCTCGACCTTCGCGATGTTGGCGCTGAAGAACGCGAGCTCGACGGTCAGGAAGAGGGTGCCGACGAGAACGAGCTTCCACTTCGCCGTGCCCCAGAGGAGGCGCGCGACGGCCAGGAAGAGCACCGTATTGAGGACGAAGGTCGCCGTGACCGCGACGCCGTAGATGTCACCGAGCCGGTCCGCCGACTGGAAGACGAGCGTCAGCGCGACGACGCCGACGCACAGTGCCCAGTTGATGATCGGGACGTAGATCTGGCCTTCGACCTTCGACGGGTGGCGGATCGTGAGCCGCGGGAGGAAGCCGAGCTGCATGGCCTGCCGCGCGACCGAGAACGAGCCCGAGATCGCCGCCTGCGACGCGATGATGGTCGCCGCGGTCGCCAGGAAGAGCATCGGATACTGGGCCCAGCCCGGGACCATGAGGTAGAAGGGGTTCGCGGCGGCGCTCGGATCGTGGAGGATCAGAACGCCCTGCCCCAGGTAGTTGAGCATCAGAGCGGGCAGCGCGACCGCGAACCAGCCCATCCGAATGGGCGCGGCGCCGAAGTGGCCTCGATCGGCGTACAGGGCCTCGGCGCCGGTCACCGCGAGCACCACACCGCCGAGAGCCAGGTAGCCGGCAACGCCGTTGTTGAACAGGAACTGCGCGCCCCAGGTGGGCGACAGCGCCTGGAGGACCGCCGGGTCCTTCGCGATCTGGCTGAGCCCCAGGAGCCCGATCGCGCCGAACCAGATGAGGATCACCGGCCCGAACAGCCATCCGATCGCCCCGGACCCGCGTCGCTGGAGGAAGAACAGAGCGACGAGGATTCCGACCGATAGGGGAACCACTAAATGGGAGAGGCCGGGCGCCGCCACCTTGAGACCCTGGAGCGACCCCAGGACCGAGATCGAGGGCGTGATGATCCCGTCGCCGAAGAACAGCGCGGCGCCGAAGATCCCCAGGGTCACGAGGGCCACGCCGTGCACCACCCGGTTTCGCTGCAGCAGCGCTGCCAGCGCCATGATTCCGCCGTCGCCGCGGTTGTGGGCGCGCATGATGAACCCGGCGTACTTGATCGAGACGACGATCATCAGCGCCCAGAAGATCAGCGAGACGACCCCGTAGACCCCGGCCACGGTCGCCGTCGCGGCCGCCCTGTGACTGGTGAAAATCACCTGCTCCGTGTAGAGCGGGCTGGTGCCGATGTCCCCGTACACGACGCCGAGAGCGCCGAGCGCCAGCACGGCCTTGCCGGCGTGCGCGATGACGTCGCGATCGGGCTCCTTGAGGGCCTCGAAGCGCCGCTTGACAGCCTCCGCGGCCTCCTCCCTGGGGTCGGGATCGGGCGGGACCCAGTGGCCGACCTTGTGCGCCGCCTCGTGCAGAACCAACTTGTCCGCCCGAGTGGATGGCGTGGTGCTCATGCCGGCCTCAACGCCTCGAGGACTCCAAAGGACTCCCGCCACAGGCGCTCGCCCTTGGACGATCCGTGCTCCTCCAACTCGTAGAGGGGGCTCCCGGGATCGGTGAGCAGCCGCCAGCCAAGGGCCACACCCCTGGGCTCGACGTCCTCCGGCGAGCGCAGGAGGAGGATGACGTCCGTCAGGAGGGGGCTTGCGACGCTCACCGCCCGGCGGTCGACCGGTGCCTTGCTGCTGGTCGCCTGGGAGCGCGACGGTGGCGCGACGACGTCCTCGAGTCGCGCAGCTAGGCGCCGACGCCGGCGCGCCTCGACCAGCTGGGCCTCGCGCAGCGCAAGGGCGGGATCCCCGGGTCGGCGGTCGCCGCGAGCGATCGCCGCGTCAAGGCCCGGACGGCGAACCCAGGTGCTGAGGCGAAGGAGGACGTTCGAGGGAGTGTGCGACCGAACGCTCCGGGTAGAGAGTCTGGGAGCGCGTCCCCCGATTGCGACGGGATTGGGCATACGACCATCTTGGGTCGCCCCGCGTTAAGGCAGCGCGGAGAATTACGCGGTGTCCGTATAGGTTTTGTAAAGAGATGAGCGAGACGCCACAGCTACTGAGCGACCTTCTCGGTGCCCCGGGGCCCTCCGGCTATGAGGGCCCCGCGAACGACGTCTGGCGCGATGCCGCATCGTTCGCGGACGTGAGCACGAGCGACGCGCTCGGCTCCTCCGTCGCGAGGATCGGCGATGCCGACGCAAAGCCACTCTTCGCGATCGTCGGCCACATCGACGAGATCGGCCTCGTCGTCACTCACGTGGACGAGAAGGGTTTTCTGTACTTCGCGCCGATCGGCGGCTGGGACCCTCAGATCCTGCTCGGCCAGCGCGTGCGCATACAGACCAAGGACGGCCCCGTCAGCGGGGTCATCGGGCGCAAGCCCATCCACCTCCTGCGAGACGAGCAGCGCAAGAAGGTCGCGGAGCTACGAGACATGCACATCGACATCGGCGCCACCGACGACGACGAGGCGCTCGAGCGCGTCCGCATCGGAGACTCCGCTGTGATCGCGGCCGACCCGCTCCCGCTCGAGGGGCGAAAGCTGGCCTCGCGCAGCCTGGACAACCGGCTCGGGGTCTACGTGGCCCTCGAGGCGACCCGTCAGGTGCACGAGAGCGGGGGGCTCAAGGGTGGGATGGCGGCCGTCGCCGCGGTCCAGGAGGAGATCGGCTCCAAGGGCGCGCTGACGACCTCATTCTCGCTCCGGCCCGATCTCGCGATCGCCGTGGACGTCACCCACGCGACCGACGCCCCCGGCATCGACGAGAAGGAGCAGGGCCGCCACCACCTGGGCTCCGGGCCCGTGATCGGTCGCGGCGCCACGCTCTCGCCGCACATCTTCGAGATGCTCGCCGAGACAGCCGAGAAGAACGACATTTCGTACACGATCGAGGCGTCGGGTCGCGCGACCCACACCGACGCCGACGCGATCGAGATCGCCCGCGCCGGCATCCCGGCCGGGCTCGTATCGATCCCCCTGCGCTACATGCACTCCCCGGTCGAGGTCGTCGACCTGGGCGACGTCGAGGCGACGATCGAGCTCCTCGCGGCCTTCGCGAGCACGCTCGGGCCCGACCTCGACCTCACCCGTTAGTCCCAGTCGATCCTGACGTCGGCCTCGGCGAGCTCGATGAAGTACTTGCGGGCGAGGCGAAACGACGCCGCCGTGATGACACGGTAGGCCGGCGCCCAGAGCGCCACCCAGGCGAAGACCACGAAGACCTGCCCGAGGAAGGACTCGTCTCCCCAATCGATCAGGGCGCCGATCGCCAGCGCCACGAAGAAGAGCACGATCCCGATCCGGCTCTCGCGCGGGCGGAGGCTGCGCCGGATCCAGTGGCGCCGGGAGTCGACGGTCATCGTCTCCATGTCGTGGTGGACGGCGGCCGCGATCGTCTCCTCTAGGTCCTCACTTCGCTCGGAGGCCGGGAGGCTGAGCGCGACGGTTGGAGACCCGGTCGCGTGCTTGCGGGCCTGCGTCCATGCCTCGAGGATCCGCTCGCGCGCCTCGTCGCTCAGCGGCCGCCGCTCCATCGGCTCGGCGCTCCACGCGTCGAATAGGGCCTCGA
>DASQCL010000136.1:0-2062 GCA_035634715.1 Solirubrobacterales bacterium | reverse complement strand
GATGCCGGTCTTGGTCGGGATGTGCGGCGCGAGGCGCTTGGCCGTCGTGAAGATGTCCATCACGCGCGCGTAGCGGCCGCCAGGGCGGCACCGCTTGTACAGCCGCGGCACCGTTTCCGTGTTGTGATTGTAGATGTCGGGCTCCGCCTCGAGCACGGCCTTGATCGAGGATTCCTTCCCCTGGAAGTCGGGAACGAGCACCTCGACCGATGTCTCCGGACGCCGTGCCTTGATCTGCCGGATCGTCTCGGCGAAGGCCCAGGCGCCGAAGTCGGGGAGGTCATCCCGGTCGACCGAGGTCAGGACCACGTGCTGCAAACGCATGGTCGCCGCAGCCTCGGCGACCCGCTCGGGCTCCGCCGGGTCGAACTTCGGGGGACGGCCGTGGGCGACCGCGCAGTAGGCGCAGTTCCTCGTGCAGACGTCGCCCAGGATCATGAACGTCGCGGTGCCGTGTTCCCAACACTCGCCGACGTTCGGGCAATGCGCTTCCTCGCACACCGTATGGAGGTCGAGGTCCCGCATGAGCTGCTTCAGGCGCAGGTAGTTCGGCCCGCCGGGCGCCTTCACCTTGAGCCAGGACGGCTTCCGCTCGGGAAGCGTCGTGGCGCGATGCCGGCCCATGATCTGGTAGAGGGGTTCGCCCATGTTGAGCGGGAAGGTAGTGGGGGGTGCGAGTCGAGGTAAGTGATCGTAACCGTCTACAACAATGAAGACGGTTAGTGCTCTCAGGGTTCTTCCCACACCCTGGAAACGCGCGAGAATGGCGGTCGTTGAGAGGCCCGCGATCGACCCGCAGAGATCAGGCTGCGGAGCCCAAAAGCGAAGGGCGGTCTACCCGGAATGGCTCGATGCCGTCGGCCACATCCCCGACGAGCAAATCGGCGAGCCGAGCCGCCGCCCAGGGGGCGAACAGGATGCCGTTTCTCGAGAAGCCGCAGGCGTACACCAGTGCGGGCGAGTCGGGGTCGGGGCCAAGGATTGGGTGGCCGTCGATCGACATCGGGCGAAGTCCCGCCCAGTGGTCAACGACGATCGCGGCGCCGAGGTCCGGGACAGCCCGCGCGGCGATGTTGCGCAGGGTGGCGAGACCGGCGAGCGAGGTCTCGTTCTCGAAGCCGGCTTCCTCGCTCGTTGCGCCGACCAGAATGGTGTCGCCTCGCGGTACGAGGTAGCCGCCTCCGCCGTAGGTGACGTGATGCACCGGGCACTGGGCGAGCCGCAGCAGCTGCCCTCGAACGGGCCTCACAGGAAGGGGCCGCGGCAGCCCCGGAATGCCTGCGGCCCAGGCGCCCGTCGCCAGGACGAGGCGAGCGCCGAAGATCCTGCCGCGAGTCCGGGTGAGGGCGCTCGGCTGGTCCGAATCCACGGAGAGGATCTCCGCGGCGATGCGCTTGATGGTCGGCACGCGCTCGACGGCGCGCTCCAGTGCATCCATCAGCGCGACGTTGTCGACCGCTCCATCCATGGGGTGGAGCAGTGCGCCAGGGTGGCTCCCGAGGGCCGGCTCGAGCTCTCGCAGCGCGCTCTCATCGAGCCATCGAGAATCATCCGGGGCATTCACGCGAAGGCGGTCGGACTCGCCCTCCGGCGCGAGCTCGAGGATCCCGTTCCGGTCGAGCGGCACCTCGATCCCCGTGCGATCGCGCAGGGCGTCGAGGAAGGCGGGATAGTAGTCTCTCGCGGCGATCGACGCGGCGCGCAGCTCCTGCGGAACCTTCTCGGCCGATGGGGCGAGCATGCCCGCCGCTGCGCGGGAGGCGGCGCCCGCTCTGGGCGAGTCGATCAGGATGACGGAGAGCTGGCGCTCGGACGCCGCGAGGGCGGTCGTGAGCCCGGCAATCCCGCCGCCGAGAATGAGCAGATCGGCGTCGGCGCTCATGTGGATGTTCCGCGTCTTGCGGCCGAGGGTAGCATGTGCGCAATCTCACTTGCGGGCGCGGCGGGTTCCAGGGCGTGCGAGGAGCGCTGAAACCAGGGCTTCATGGCGCGCGTACGAGATGTCAGACCAGTTCGGGAGACCGTACCATGCTTCGCACCATCTTCATGATCGGCCTGTTCG
>DASQCL010000135.1:0-3814 GCA_035634715.1 Solirubrobacterales bacterium | reverse complement strand
CGTGCTCGGGGATCGAGCGCACCTACGTCGTCAAGGAGGTCGCCGAACGTTTCATCGAGGGCGTCACGCGCCGAGCCAGCGAGCTGTCGGTGGGCGACCCGATGGAGTGGGAGACCGAGATCGGACCCATGGTCTCCGAGGACCAGTATGGGCTGGTGAACGAACTGGTCGACGACGCGCTGTCAAGCGGCGCGGACCGCGTGGCCGGCGGGTCGCGCGAGATCCCCGGATTCCCGGGCAAGTTCATCGCGCCGACGGTCCTCTCAGGCGTCGAGGACGAGATGCGGATCATGAAGGAGGAGATCTTCGGCCCGGTGGTGCCGATCATCGTGGTCGACTCCGAGGAGGAGGCGCTCCGGCGCGCAAACGACTCCAACTTCGGCCTCGGCGCGTCCGTCTGGACGAAGGACCGCGCCAAGGGCGAGCGCATGGCGAGCCGAATCGAGTCCGGCATGGTGTGGATAAACGACCACTCCTACACTCACGCCGCCTGCCAGTGCTCCTGGGGCGGCGTCAAGGATTCCGGCGTCGGCCGCTCCCACTCGAAGTTCGGCTTCTACGAGTGCGTCGACATCAAGCTGGTGGCCTGGGAGCCGGGGCGAACCCGCGACTTTTGGTGGCAGCCGTACGACCGCACGCTCGGCCAGGCGGTGAAGGCGACGGCGGGGCTGCTCTACGGCCGCAACGGCCAGCGCGCCCAGGCGCTGCGAGAGGGCGGCATACCGCTGCTCCAGGTCACCGCCCGGACGCTGCGCAAGGACGTCTAGTAAACGCCGGCGTCTAGGTCGTGACCTTGGCCGAGGGCGACCAGCCGCTCGCCTTGGACACGTTCGAAAGCTTCTCGGAGCGCGCCTGCACCTCGTAGGTGTGTCCCGGGCCGACGTGCACCGGGCTGTTGCTGGCCCCGAAGACCGCCTGCGCGGTGGTCACGTGGTTCTGCCACGTCTTCCAGGCGCCGCCGTCCACGCGGTAGCGCACGTCGAAGGCGTTGCCCGTCTGATTGGTCCCCGGCGACCACTTCACGCCGAACGAGCTTGCGGTCTTGCTGAAGACGGTCGGCCTGATGTTGATCGTTCCAACCATGCCGGTGTTCGAGCCCGGGCTGCCGTGGAGCGTGCAGTAGTAGTGGAAGGACCCCGCCGACGGGGTGATCGTGTACCCGCTCGGCTTTGAGGCGGTGGCGTTACCGGAGGAGAAGAGACCGTTGTCCTGGCGGACGTCGTGGGGGAACGAGGTGTGACCGTTGGTGCCCCATTGCCAGTGGATGTCGCCCGCGCCTACGTTCTTGGTCACGCTCTTCGGGCCAAAACTGAGCGAGTTGTTGGGGGAGACCGTAATCGTCGTGGTCGCGCCGGTCGCGAGCGCCGGAATGGCGAGCAAGGCCGCCGCAGTGCCGATCAGTAGGTACCGCCTCATATCAACTCCCTCGTGAATCCGTTCAACGCTGTGTGCAAGCGGATCGGGGCCGGCTGGGACAATCGCAGCCTAATGGCCGATGCCATCTCTGTCCAGCGACCCGACGATCCGGCCACGACCCCGGGGCCGGTGGCCGCGGTCCAGCTTAGCGGCCTCTGGCGCGAGTTCGGCGAGCGCGCGGTACTCCGGGACGTGACGTTGGACGTTCCGGCCGGAAGCACGCTCTCGGTGCTTGGGCCGAACGGCGCCGGCAAGACCACGCTGCTACGCATCCTTGCGACGCTCCTGCGGCCCACCGCCGGTGAGGTATCGGTCCTCGGCTCGGCGCTGCCGCCGGACGCCTGGCGGGTTCGCGGGCGGATCGGCTACCTGGCGCACGAGCCGCTGCTGTACCGGGACCTCACCGGAGCGGAGAACCTGCGCTTCCAGGCGAGGCTCCACGGCCTACCCGGCGACGGGGCCGAGCGCATCGGCTGGCTCCTGGACGCGCTGCGGATGTCCCGCCGCGCGGATGAGCAGGTCCGCAACCTCTCGGCCGGCATGGTGCAGAGGCTCGCCGTCTGCCGGGCCCTCCTCCACGAGCCCGAGCTGCTACTCCTGGACGAGCCGACCTCGCACCTGGATCCAGAGGCTGCGGGGATCGTGGAGCCGCTCCTGGGGTCGGATCCCGGCCGCACCCGTGTGGTCGTGTCGCACGACGTCGACGCCGCGCTCGCGCAGGCCGACCTCGTGCTGGCGCTCAGGGCCGGGGGGACTGTGGCCTATGCGGGGCCGGCGAGTGGGCTCTCGGCGGGCGATGCCCGGGCGATCTACGGAGGCGCGCCGTGATTCGACGCCCGAGCACCCTCGACGCGCTCCGGGCGATCCTGGCGAAGGACCTGCGTGTCGAGCTCCGGACGCTCCAGTCGGTGCCCGCGATGGCCCTGTTCGCCGTCACGACCTTCGTCCTCTTCAGATACGGCCTGGACCGCAAGTCGCTGAGCGGCGGCCTGGCGGCGGGCGTGTTGCTGGCGACGATCCTGTTCGCGGCGATCCTGGGCGTCAACCGCCTGTTCGTGGCAGAGCGCGACGAGGGCGGATTCGATGCGATCAGGCTGGCGCCCGTGGACGGGACGGCGCTCCTGGGAGCGAAGGCCACGGCGCTTGTGATCTACCTGGTCCTGCTCGAGGCTATCGCCGTGCCGGCCTTCGCGCTGTTCTTCCTTGACACGTGGAGCGGAATCCCCCCCCTCATCGGCGTTCTGCTCCTCGCTGACGTCGGGCTCGCGGCAACGGGCGTGCTGATCTCGTCGATCGCGGCCAATTCGCGGGCCCGCGACCTGCTGGTCCCCCTCGTCCTCCTGCCCCTGCTGGTGCCGGTGATGATCGCGGCGGCGGGCGCCGCACAGCAGCTTCTCGCCGCAGGCGGGCCGTCATATGACGGCGTGGCGAAATGGCTGGCGGTGCTCGCCTTCTACGATATGACCTTCGCGGCGGTCGGATTCGCCGTCTACGACTACCTCCTCGAGGACTAGCGACGCCGCCGACGACCCTCGTATGAAGGTCCCCAGCCTCCGAGAAAACGCGATCGCCGCCGCCCTCGTGCTGTGCGCGGGCTTCGCCCTCGTCTTCTTCTACGCGCCCCTCGACGCGGATCAGGGCTTCATCCAGAAGATCTTCTACCTGCACGTGCCGCTCGCGATGTGCTCGCTCGCCGGTTTCGTGATCGGCGGGATATTCGCCATCGCCCACCTGCGAACGGGCAAGTCGATCTACGACGTCCGCTCGTACGTGTCGATTCACCTCTCGGTGATCTTCGGCGTCGGCGTCCTGATCACGGGCTCGATCTGGGCGAAGGCGTCCTGGGGCAAGTGGTGGGTCTGGGACGAGCCGACGCTGGTGAGCTTCCTGATCGTCTTCCTCCTCTACGCGACGTACTACCCGCTGCGCTACGCGATCGAGGACCGCGACCGCCAGGCCCGCTACGCCTCGGTGTTCGCGATCACGGCGGGCGCCTTCGTCCCCCTCAACTTCGTCGCCGTGCGCATGGCGCAGTCGCTGGTTCATCCGCGCGTGTTTGCGACGGCCAACGGCGGCCTGCCTGGATCGATGCTGCTGACCTTCCTCGTCTGCCTGGCGGGGATGGCGCTCCTGTGGATCTCCCTGGTGCGCTTCGAGCTCGCCGCGAAGTCCGCCTCCGCGAGCCTCTCGCGCCTGCGCAGGGCGCTCGAGGGGGAGGAATACGCGCCCCAGCCCGGGTCGAGGATCGCCCCGAGAGTCCCGTCAAGCGTGACCTCTGCGTCCTGATGCCCGCCCTCCCCCTAGACGAAGCCGGTAAGTACGTCGCCGCGGCGTACCTGGTCTTCCTGACCCTGGTGCTGATCTACGTGGCGATCATGGCCGCCAAGGTCGCGCGCAT
>DASQCL010000134.1:0-3614 GCA_035634715.1 Solirubrobacterales bacterium | reverse complement strand
ACGGAGTCGACGTCGCTGCTCACGTAGCTGACCCCCGTGACCAGGATGAGCGCGAGCCGGAGAACCCAAGTCCCGCGTGCCCCCGAGCCGACCGGCTTCTGGACGATCACGTCCTGGAGCACGCAAGGGGGGAGGGGAGGGGACAGGACACGCGCGGGTTCGCGTTTACCCGGAAGGCGCCGGGCCCGGGCCAGTACAAGATGGTCAGGCAGAGCGCCCAAGAGGCCGTCCCACAGCCGCGCTAGGCCTCGTCAGCTCGAGACGTCGAGCTCCCAGTGGTAGACCCGAAGCGGGCGATCCCGGAACTTGACCTCCAGCTCCTCGGTCTGGGTGAAGCCCGCCCTCCTGCAGAGCGCGTTCGAGGGGGCGTTAGTTGCGCCCGGGAACGCGTGGATGCGCTCGTAGCCCGCGTCTGAGCGCGCGCGGGCGATCAGCAGGCTGAGCGCCTCAGTTGCGATCCCCTGGCCCTGGAACTCGGGCAGCATCATCCAGCCGACCTCGTGGAGGGTCGAGCCGGCGACGGTCGACTCCCAGACGCCGATCGTCCCTGCCGGCGGGCCGGACTCGTCGGGCACGATCACGAACCACCAATCGCCTGCGGCGACGGTCTCGACACGGCGCCGGTGCGCGCGCAGCAGCCCCCCGGGATCGGCCGGCCCGCCGAGCTCCTTCATCACCTCCGGATCGAGTTCCAGCGCCTCGGTCAGGGGGAGGTGCTCGTCGGTGTAGGGGAGGAGCTCCACGCCGGAGCTAGACCCCGGCCTCGTCGAGGAACCCGACGATCTCCGTGGCGCAGCGGTCCGGGTCGTCCTCGAACACGAAGTGGCCGCCGTCCGGAATCAGCACCAGCTTCGATCCGGGAATCTCCTTCTTGAACCGGTACGCGCCCGCGACGGGGGCGAAGGTGTCCTTCTCGCCCCAGAGGATCAGCGTCGGGACGCCCAGCTCGGCCAGGCGGCCCTGGTAGGGCTCGAGCTTCTCGAAATCACCCGAGCGGTAGAGGGCGAGCTGGGCCCGGCGGCCCTCTTCGGTCTCGTATGCCTGCCAGTAGTCGTCGATCGCGTCATCCCCGAACCCACGGCCCGTCTGGCGGAGCATGGCCGCGAACCCGTCGCGGTCGAGCGCGTCGACCACCTTCTCGCCGGCGCCCTCGGTGCGAAGCGCCGACGCAAGCCCGTGCCACTTGCCGTCGGGAAAGAAGCCGGTGTTGCTGACGACCAAGGCTCCGACCGCGTTGGGGTGATCGCACGCCCACCGCATCCCGATGAGGCCGCCCCAGTCATGCACGACGAGCGCCACGCGGTCGAGGCCGGCTTCCTGCCGAAATTCCTCGACGGCTTCGACGTGGCTCTCCCAGGTGCCGGACAGGAACGGCGGAGAGTTGCCGTAACCCGGGAGATCGGGCGCGATCGCGCGCCGCCCCGACTCTGCGAGCGGCGGCAGGAGGTGCCGCCACATGAACGAGCTCTCCGGGTAGCCATGGATGAGCAGAACCGGAAGCGACCTCCGGTTCGATCCATCCCCCTCCTTGGCCTCGCGATAGGCAACCTCGCCCGCGTGCTTCACCTGGACGTCGGGCACGAAACGGAATCTACTCCCACGCCCAGCGCCAAGCCCGTCCGCCGGAAATCGACCGCTACGCTTGCCCGGCACGGCGGCCTTGGCGGAGTGGTTACGGAGCGGCCCGCAAAGCGGTGGCGTTGATCTTCGGTTACGCCGTGGTGCCTATCAAGCAGTTCCGCCAGCACGCGAAATCGGAAGTCCGCCTCGTGCTTGCCTGGGACTCTTGGTGAGCATTCCGGCAGCGCTCCGCTCTACCCGGCCGTCACCCAGCCGCCATCCACGTGAATCACCTGACCGGTGATGTACCCGGCTCCGTCCGAAGCCAAGAACAGGACGGTCTCGGCAATCTCCTCCGGCTTGCCGAAACGCTTGAGCGGGTTCATGGCGATTGCCTCATCGATGTGCTCGGGCGAAACCCCCCACTCTGTCTCCCATTCGCCCGAGATTGGCCCGGGGGCAAGAGCATTCACGCGGATCTCTGGGGCCAGGTCCCTGGCCAGCGTGGTGGTGAAGCCGCGGATCGCTCCCTTCGCGGTGGAGTAGGTGACGGGAACGAAGTTGATCGCGTTGGCGGGGTTTATCCCGTTCCCGTAGGTGCTCGAGAAGTTGACGATCGCGCCGCCGCCACCTTCGAGCATCATCGGCCTCACTGCGTGACACATCCGCATTGCTCCGATCACATCAACCTGAAGGAGGGCGCTCGCCGCGGCTGTGTCCAGCTCGCTGAATCTCACCGTGTCCGCCTCATCGAGGCGGCCGGCCGCGTTGACGAGGACGTCCAACCGACCGTAGCGCTCCACGACGTCGGCAACGAAGCCGTCTACCGACTCCTGATCCGTGACATCGAGGCGGCCGGAGTGAGCCTGCCCATCCCGGCCCTTCAATTCGGCCGCGACTTCCGCCGCCCGCGAGCGAGAGGAGCGATAGCCGATTGCAACCGAGGCGCCCTCCGAGCCGAAGGCTCTGGCAACGGCTCCACCAAGGGTTCCTGCGCCCCCGGTAACCACCGCCACCCTGCCCTCGAAGCGCCGCCCATCATTCCACTGAGGACCCATACTTCTCCCTCGGTCGGTGGTCTCCGTGACCATGCGATTAGATCAGAGGCTGGCTGAGCGCGATGTGCAGGCGGCCGGTGTCGCCCGAAGTCAAGGCCTTCGTGGACCCAAGCCATCCTCGGCGGGAAGCGAACGACTCCAACGAAGTCCGAGTGATCCTCATGAACAAGGGGATTGCGGGCTAGGGTACGGTCGGAGGGCTCGTTTTGCTCATGCGCGGATCTGCGTCGATATCCGGCAACTATCCGGCCCCGAGCCGCGTGGTCACGACCGTCCCGGGCGATCCCGGGACGGTCAGCCTGTCTCGAATCAGTTGCTCGGTTAGGTGTGGGCGTGGAAGGTCCGGGGGCCTCCGTGGCAGGTCTCGGGTCCCTGGCCGAGATCAACGGTGGTGTGGATCTCCAGGGTGCCGTCAGCCTTGTTCTTGTTGCCCTTCCGGAACTCGCCGTTGAAGTCCGTGGACGCGCTATGGAAGTGCCACTTCCTCTGCTGGACCGCGGCATTGATGGGGAGCGGCTGGGGGGTCCGGAGCTCCGTGTTTCCGCTCTTGGTGCAGTTCACGTTGAAATGGCCGACCAAAAGGTCCAGGACCTCCTTGTTCTTCCCGTTCACGCGCTTGACGTGAAAGCCGATCGTGGCGTTCGAATCGTTGGGAAACGTTCCGGTGAAATTGACGTTGGCGCCGAACGCGACGGCCGGCACCACCAGCGCGACGATCAGCCCTGTCGCGATGAGGAGTCGCTTCCTCATGATGGATCCCTCCCTTACTCGACGAGTGATACGACAGGTCGATGCTATGCGCAACTTTTCCCCGTGTCAATGGTCCCGGCAGTCCGCCAAGTCGCGAAGCCGTGCCCGGCCCTCCGCCAGACACCGATTGACCTTGGTCAATGCCGCAGATTGGCCACCGGTGCCGCTCATGATCCCGCCGTTGCTGCGGCATCAGCGACGATACGGCGTATCGGATCCGCACCTAGCGGCGCCGCGAGGGTGCGA
>DASQCL010000133.1:0-5267 GCA_035634715.1 Solirubrobacterales bacterium | reverse complement strand
GTCGATGCGGGGATCCTGCGCCGCGAGCCGTACAAGGACGCGATCCGCACCCGCGAGCGCTACCGGCTCACCGACAAGGGCCTCGACCTCTACCCGGTGCTGATGGCGCTTCGGGAGTGGGGCGACCGGTACATGGCCGAGGACGGGCCGCCGCTCAAGGTCCGCCACCGCGACTGCGGCGGCGAGCCGAGGATCCACCTCCAGTGCGATCGCTGCGGCGAGGAGGTCGGCCCGCGCGACGGCGAGCCGAAGGCCGGTCCGGGGCTGAAGGCGGCCTGATCAGCCGCCCGTGAACGCGGGGTCGCGCTTCTCCACGAACGCCGCGGTCCCCTCGAGGAAGTCCTTGCTGCGCCCGAGGGCATGTTGCAGCTCTGCCTCCAGGTCGAGCTGGGCGTCCAGGTCGCCGTAGATCGCCTGATTGAGCGCCCGCTTCGAGCTCGCGTAGGAACGGGTCGGACCGGCGGCGAGCCTCTCGACGAGAGCGTTCGCCTCGCCCATGAGCGCGTCATCGGGATGCACCCAATTCACGAGGCCCCACTCGAGCGCCTTCGGCGCCGGGACGCGCTCACCCAGCAGGGCCATCTGGAAGGCTCGGGCCCGCCCGACAGCGGGAGGAACGAAGGCCGTCGAGCCGCCGTCGGGCATCAACCCGATGTTCACGAAGGCGAGCCCCAGGAACGCCGACTCCGCGGCCATCACCAGGTCGCAGGCGAGGGCGAGTGAGCAGCCGATCCCGACCGCGGGGCCGTTGACCGCAGCGACCACCGGCTTGGGCAGCCGGCGGATTCCCGCGATCACCGGGTGGTAGAGCTCGTGGAGCTCCTTGCGGATGTCGGGCATTCCGTCCTCCGCCGGCTCAAAGCCCGCCTTCAGGTCGGCTCCCGAGGAGAAGCCACGGCCGGCGCCGGTCACCAGCACCGCGCGGACAGAGTCCTCGGCGGCCTCGCCCTCCACCACCTGCTTCAGCTCGCCGCCGAATTGGGCCGTCCACGCGTTCAGCGTCTCCGGCCGGTTCAGGGTGAGCCGGCCGACGCCGTCGCTCTCGTCCCAGATCACGGTCTCGTAGCTCAACTGAGGGCCTCCTTCGCCACTCGCTTCCACTCCCTAGCGGGTTTGACGCGCGTGATCTTCCCATTCGCGGGTAGGCGATAGCTATGCGAGCCGCACTTTTCAACCCATGGACACCGATCCCTGGAAGCCAGCAACGGCAACGGCACTTGCCGGTTTCGGGGCTACGCCCCCCTCATTCACACCACTGTTACATGACGCTTACCGGGAGTTGAGACAACGGCGTTAATCAGTGTGGAGATGAGCGCGCGGTACACAGGGACGCTGCTCACGGGCGGCACGGGATTCCTCGGCGGAGAGGTCCTCGCTCGGCTGCTCGAGCGCGACGACGCCCCTGTGTACGTATTGGTCCGCGCCGGCACCGACGAAGAGGCCGAGGCCCGCCTGCGGACCCTCGTCGGCTCCCTGGTCGGCGAGAGCGAGCGCTGGTCGGGCCGGGCGATCGCCATCAGGGGCGACGTCACCCAGGCCTGGCTGGGCATGGGGTCGGCCAGGCGTGACTGGCTGGCAGAGCGGGTGGGGCGAGTCATCCACTGCGCCGCTTCTGTCTCCTTCACCCTCGGCCTCGAGGAGTCCCGGGCGATCAACGTACACGGGACCCGCCGGGTCGTCGAGCTCGCTCAGCTCTGCGCGCGCCGGGGCGGCGTCGACTCCTTCATCCACGTCTCGACGGCCTATGTCGCGGGCACGCATCCCGGAACCTTCGCCGAGGGCGACCTCGACCTTCACCAGGGATTTCGCAACGCCTACGAGCAGTCGAAGTTCGAGGCCGAGCGCGTCGTCCACGAGCGTGGCTGGGGGCTGCCGGCGCAGATCGTGCGGCCCAGCATCGTCGTCGGCGATTCCTCGACCGGGTGGACGCCGTCGTTCAACGTCCTCTACGGGCCCATGAAGGCGTTCTCGCGCGGGGCCTATCCGGCGATCCCGGCCCGCAGGTCCGCTCCGGTCGACGTGGTCCCGGTCGACTACGTGGCCGACGCGATCCTCGCGCTCGCCGGGAGGTCCGGGACCACCCATCACCTCACCGCGTCCGAGCGGGCCAGCACGGTGGGCGAGCTGATCGAGCTGGGCAGTGCCGCCGCTGCGCAGCCGCGGCCGCGCGTGATTCCGCCGCGGCTCTATCACCGCCTGGTCCACCCGGTGCTGGTCAGGCAGGGGAGCGAGGCGCGTCGGCGGGCCCTTCGCCGCAGCGAGGTCTACTTCCCCTACTTCGCGATGCGGACGCGCTACGACAACTCCAAGGCCCGCGACGCGCTGGAGCCCCTCGGGATCGGGGTGCCGCCGCTCGCGACGTACTTCAACCGCCTCCTGGCCTTCGCGATGGCCGCCGAATGGGGGCGCCGGCCGATCGCTCGCCGCGAGGTCGTCGGCCCGCCGCCGGTCCGCCCACGGCCCGCCTCCGAGCCCCTGGCCGCCTAGGAATCCGCCCCGGTCCGGGCCGCTCCGGCGTCGATCTCGATGGCGACGCCGGTCTCCTGCTCGGAGGCCTCCCACAGCCGGGAGATCCCGCTGCTCAGGCCGACTCGGCGCATGATCGGCTTGCGGACGGGCGGGCCGTTGTTGACGAACGCCGGCCCGTAGAACTCGCCGCTCGCCGCCCGGGGATCGGTAGCCGCCCGCAGCTGGGAGCGCGCGCCGTCACGCGCCGCCATGCCGGTTCGCGTCGCGAGCACGTGGAAGAAGCGCTGGCTCATCCCGCCGCCGGTCTCGTCGACGCTGACCGCCTGGAGCTCCGTGTTCGAGAGCCCGGGATGCGCGATCAGGCTGGCCGCCGGCGCACCGGCGTCGGTGAGCAGGCGGTGGAGCCCGAGCCCGAAGTGGAAGTTGGCCAACTTGGCCTGGCCGTACGCGCGCCATGGCCCGTACCTGCCCTCCAGGTGCGGGTTGGAGGGGTCGACCGCGCGGCCCATGTGGTGGGCGGTGCTGGTCACGGTGACGATCCTGGCGCCGTCCCCCCGCAGCAGCGCCGGCATGAGCAGCGCCGTGAGCGTCCAGTGTCCGAGGTGGTCGACTCCGAACTGCATCTCGAAGCCGTCGACCGTCTTGCGCTCGGGGATGCCCATGACGCCGGCGTTGTTCACCAGGATGTCGATCCGGTCGTGCGCGCCGTTGATCCGCTCGGCGGCGTCCCGCACCGAGGCCTGCGAGGACAGGTCCAGGGCCACGATCTCGAGGGACGCGTCGGGAACCTCGCCACGGATGTCCTCGACGGCAGCGGCGGCCTTGTCCTGGTTGCGCGCCGCCATCACCACGTGGGCACCCGCGCCGGCAAGCGCGCGGGCGGTCTCGAGGCCGAGGCCGCCGTTGGCGCCGGTGACCACGGCCGTGCGGCCGTCCTGGTCCGGGATGTCCGCGGCGGTCCAGCTCATCGGCTCAGGCTCCGGCGGGGACGAGAGCCGGGTCGTCCTCGTGGGCCCGGAAGAATTCCACCATCGCTCCCACATAATCGCGGAAGTGGGGCGGCCGGAGGCCGTGCGGGCTCAGCAGCTCGATGGCCCGCCGGGCGTCGAACGCAACCGGGTGGTTCAGGTAGACGACCGACTCCCGGGGGGTGCCGCCGAAGGCCGCGCGCACCGGCTCGAAGCGCAGCGATGCCTCGACCAGCTTCGGGGGGATCCGGAAACGAGGCTCGCGCCCCGAGTACTCCTTCGACAGCTCCTCGAACAGCTCGTGGCTCAGGAGCGGCTGAGGGTCCGTGAGGTGAAGCGTCTCGCCTGCGATCGCCGGATCGAAGGCGGCCGCGGCGATCGCGGCGACGATGTAGTCCACCGGGACGACGTTGAACAGCGCCTCCGAGCGGCCGAACTGCGGGACGGGACGGCCGGAGCGCTCCATCCGCGAGATCGTGCGAAGGATGTAGTACGGGCCGTCGAACTTCTGGGTCTCGCCCGTGCTCGAGTCGCCGACCACGATCGCCGGGCGCAGGATCGTCGTCGGCACCCGGTCCATGAGCTGGCGGACCCACACCTCGGCCTGGAACTTCGTCGACTCGTAGTGGTTCTTGAAGCCCTGGCCCATCACGAGCTCGTGCTCGTACACGATCCCCCTTCGGGTGCCGGCCACGTACGCGGTGCTGACGTAGGAGAGCCGCTCCAGGCCCTCGGCCGCGAGGCACAGGTCGAGCACGTTGCCGGTGCCGCCCACGTTGACCCTGGTCGCCACCGGAAGCGGTACGGCGAGGTTGTAGATCGCGGCGAGGTGGAACACGTGGCTCACCTCGGAGGCCAGGCGATCGTAGGCGGCGTCGTCCATCCCCAGCCGCGGCTCCGCGATGTCGCCCGGGATCAGCTGGATCCGCTCCTCGCCGGCTGCCGCCTCGGCCGCGGCGTCCATCATCCGCGGCTCGACGAGTGCGGCGATTGCCAGGTCGGCCCGGTCGGCGAGCAGCTTCGCGGCCAGCCGCTTGCCGATGAAGCCGGGGTACCCAGTGAGCAGAGCGAGGGCCATTCCGCGACCTCAGCCGGCGGCCGTCACGCCGTTCGCCGCCTGCGCAGCGTTCGCACGGCGCGCGGGCCAGCCAGCCCCGCCCGCCGTTCCATCATGATCGCGAGGCTGAGGTCGCTGTCCCGACGCCGCCGGCGCAGCTCGGCGAGCGCCTCCGGGTCATGGGTTTCGGCGATCTGGCGATCGAGCCGGTAGACCTCGCGGCGCAGCTCGACCTCCGGCGGCACGACGCCGGCGTTGCGCAGCACCTTGTACCCGAGCCGCAGGTGCGGCGGGACGTGGGACATGTCCTCGAGCTGGAGGGGCCTGCCGCGACCGGGGAGCGCGTCGAAGTCGCCGCGCTCGATCGCATCCTGGATCTTTGCCTCCGCTATCCGGGCGAAGATGCTCACCGGGCCGCCCCCATGCCCTGGGACGTTACCCGTCCACCTTCAGCTTGCCAATCGTGCCGATCCGGAAGCCGAGCCACGGGTAGGTCGTAGCGCCAGCAACCCGAGCCGCTTCCCTGCACACGACGGACGGACCATTCAGTGGGCAACCCTATGCGAATTCGGGGCGCCGAACACGCCGAAGGCCGGCCCGAGGAGCGGGCCGGCCTTGAGGCGGGGTGCGGATGAGGTAGTGGGCTACTTCTGTGCCTTGACGACAGAGCTGATGTCGCCGGCGCAGGTCTCGGTCTTCTTCACGCGGGCGTAGAACTTGCCGTGGCGCTCGCCGGTGTTGCCGGTCGACCACATGTAGCCGTCGCCGTTGGC
>DASQCL010000132.1:0-7661 GCA_035634715.1 Solirubrobacterales bacterium | reverse complement strand
GCGAGCCCGAGGCTCCGGACGAGGCAGCGGCCGAGGCGCCGAGCGAGGAGCCCGCTCCCGCCGCAGACGCCACGGAGGCCGCCGAGCCGGCTCCCGAGGCCGCAGCGGAGGAGCCCGAGGCGCCGCCAGCCCCTGAGTCGGGCCAAGAGCCCGCCTCCTAGCGCTCACGGCTCTCTCTAAAGCCGCTCGTTGCGCCTTCCTGTCCGAGCGGGGGGAGAGAACGCGCCGTCCCCGTCCTTAGACTGGGGAACCAGACAACGAATCGAGGAAGGTGCTGATTCCAGTGGCAGCGACGAACATCAATCGGGTGATCATCACGGGCAACCTGACCAAGGACCCGGAGCTCAGGAGCCTTCAGAGCGGGACCGCCGTCTGCAAGCTCCGCGTGGCCGTCAACAGCCGCCGCAAGGACCAGAGCGGCGAGTGGGTCGACAAGCCGAACTACTTCGACGTGACCGTCTGGGGGGCGCAGGGCGAGAACTGCGCGACCTACCTCTCGAAGGGCCGCCCCGTCGCGGTCGACGGCCGTCTGGACTGGCGCGAGTGGGAGGCGCAGGACGGCAACAAGCGCCAGAGCATCGAGATCATCGCCGAGTCGGTGCAGTTCCTGGGCAGCCGGGACGGTTCCGGTGCCGTTCAGGGCAACGGGATCACGGCGCGCTCCGACGTGCCGGCCGACACGTCCGATTTCGAGAACACGGAGCCCGTGGGCGCCGGCTCGGCGGGCGACGACATCCCCTTCTAGACCGCCGGAAGACCCAACTCGGGGGCGTCTTTTCGAGGCGCCCCGGCTATCATGCGCACTCTCGCGCCGCCCCCACTGGACGGGCGGCGCGCGTGTGAAGGCATGACACTGGCGAGCGAAAGCGAGATCGACTGATGGCCCGGCGGCGGCCAACCTCGACCACCGGTCCGGGCGCATCCAGCGCGGGTCGTCGCCGTCCCCGTGGGTCCGATCGGTTCCGCCCGCGAAAGTACACGCGGATCAATGTCGAGCAGATCGACTACAAGGACCTCGGGACGATACGGCGCTTCATCTCCGACCGCGGCAAGGTCCGCTCCCGGCGTGTCACCGGGCTCTCCCGGCGCCACCAGCAGCAGCTCGCGCTCGCCGTCAAGCGGGCACGGGAGATCGCGCTGCTCCCCTACGTCGGCGAGCGGTAGGAGAGGGGCACCCGATGGCGCAGGCGATCCTCCTCAAGGACGTCGAGAACCTCGGCGAGGCCGGTGAGGCCGTCGACGTCTCGCCCGGCTACCTACGCAACTACCTTCAGCCCCGCAAGCTCGCCCAGCCGGCGACCGACGCGTCGCTCGAGGAGGCGCGCCGCCGCCAGGAGGCAGCCGATCGCGCCGCCAAGGAGGCCGCCGAGCGGGCCGAGGAGACCGCGGCGCTCCTCTCCAAGACCGTGCTCACCATCCAGCATCGCGCGGGCGAGGACGGAAAGCTCTACGGCTCCGTGACCAGCAAGGAGATCGCCGACGCCATCGGCGAGGCCCGAGGGCTTCGCATCGACCGGAAGAAGATCCGCCTCGACGACCCGATCCGCGAGGTCGGCACCTACATGATCGAGGTCGAGCTCGCCGGCGGATCGACCGCGCGCATCAAGACGATCGTCGCCGAAGAGAAGTAGCGCCAAACTCCGGCGAACTCGTCCGAGGGGCGCCGAACGTGTTTCGCGCCATTTGCGGAAACGCCTCCTGCGGTGGCGTCGTGGCTGTGGTTTGCTCGAACCACTAAAAGCACCAGCCGGTTTCGGGGGCTGACGCCCCCTCACTCATAGACATGGGGCAGTGACGGGGCGAATCCGACCGCCGACGGCCCTCTAATTAACGGAGCGTATGCGCTCCGACACGAACAATCGCGACCCCTCCATGGCCACCGCCGAGACCCACGTCCCGCCCCAAAACCTCGAGGCAGAAGGATCCGTTCTCGGGGCGATGATGGTCTCCGAGGGCGCGATCGCCCCGGTGATCCTGGACGTCCGCCTGCACGACGAGGACTTCTACCGCGAGCGGCACCGCATCGTCTTCCGCGCGATCACGGGCCTTTACGAGCAGGGGGAGCCGGTCGACGCGCTGACCGTCTCCGAGTACCTGGCACAGCACGGCGAGCTCGCCGAGGCGGGCGGCAAGGAAGCCGTCTCCGAGCTCGCCTCCACCGTCCCGGTCCCGGGCAACGCCCGGCACTACGCGCAGATCGTCAAGCAGAACGCGCTTCTTCGGCGGCTGCTCACGACCTCGCAGCGAATCCAGAAGTCGGTCCATGACCGCGAGGGCGAGCCGGACCAGCTGGTCGAGCGCGCCGAGAGCCTGCTTTTCAAGGTCGCCCACGAGGAGCGCGCCAGCGACTTCCGCCGGGTCGCCGAGGTCCTAGGCGACGAGATCGACCGCCTCGAGCAGCTAGCCAAGGGCGACCAGACGATCACCGGCACGCCCTCCGGCTTCCGCGACCTCGACGCGAAGCTGGGCGGCTTTCAGCCGGGCAACCTGATCATCGTGGCGGCGCGGCCCTCCCTCGGTAAGTCGGCGCTCGTGTGCAACATCGCGGAGAACGTCGCCTCCAAGTACGAGAAGCCGGTCGCCTTCTTCTCGCTCGAGATGTCGGAGGCGGAGCTCGCCCACCGGTTCATCTCCTGCCGGTCGCGGATCCCCAACGACAAGCTCCGCAAGGGCAACGTCGCCGCGCGGGACTGGCCCCGGGTGGTGCGCGCGTGCAACGAGCTCGAGAAGGCGCCGCTGTGGCTCGACGACTCCTCGGACCTGAGCCTCCTGGAGCTGCGGGCCAAGGCGCGGCGCCTCGCTGCCAGTGAGGGGCTCGGGCTGGTGATCGTCGACTACCTGCAGCTGATGCGCGCCGAGGACCCGCGGGCCAACCGCGTCGAGCAGGTGAGCCAGTTCAGCCGCGGTTTGAAGATCCTCGCCCGCGAGCTCGACGTCCCCGTGATCGGCCTCTCCCAGCTCTCGCGCGCTCCGGAGCAGCGCCCCGGCGGACGGCCGATGCTCTCCGACCTTCGCGAGTCCGGCGGCATCGAGCAGGACGCGGACGTCGTCGTCTTCATTTACCGGGCATCCAAGTACGACGAGGACGCCGACCCGAGCGAGGCCGACCTCATCATCGCCAAGCACCGCAACGGGCCCACCGGGGACGTGCCAGTGGTCTTCCTCGAGCAGTACCCGCGGTTCGTCGATCGCGCGCGCGGCTCCGAGCCCGGGATCGAGCAACGGGCCGGTGAGGGACCGCCGCTCGTGGACATGGCCGACGACGACTTCGCCGACGAAGCGTGAGCTCCATGCCGCGACCGGTGCGTCTGGCGAACGCGAGTCCGGGCTCGGAGCCCAGCTGCCCGCTTGGCGTCTGCGACGGCTCCGGCTGGATCCTCGGGCCCGAGGACGTCGCGCGGCCCTGCGAGTGTCGCGAGCGGCGCATGGCGCGCCGGCGGGCGCGGGGAGTCGCCTCGGCGATCCCGCGCAAGTACCGGGGTGTCAGCCTCGAGCGCCCGCCGATCTCGGACATGGCGCGCGATCCAAGGCAGGCGCCGGTGTACAAGGCGGTCAAGGGCTACGTGGAGGAGATCGACGACCGCCTCGATGACGGCGAGGGGCTGTGGCTGATGGGCGACGTGGGCACCGGAAAGACGACCCTGGCGATGCTCGTCTCGAAGGCCGCGGTCGAGGCCGGGCGAACCGTCGCGATCTACTCGCTCCCGCGCCTGCTGTCGCGCATTCGCCGCACCTACGACGCCGAGGCGGGCGAGCAGTCCTACGGGGAGTTCTTCGAGCGCCTGACCCAAGTCGACCTCCTCCACATCGACGACCTCGGCGCCGAGAAGCGGAGCGATTGGGTGCTCGAGCAGCTGTACTCGATCGTCAACGAGCGCTATGAGAGCCAGCGATCGGTCGTCGTCACGACCAACCTCGACCAGGCCGCGCTCGAGGAGCAGATCGGCCCGCGGACGGTCTCGCGGCTGGTCGAGATCTGCGGCGATCCGCTGCCGCTCTTCGGCGACGACATGCGCTACGCCGTCTGAACACGTCCAGTTCCGCTAACCGCCGGGCCTGTACTCCATAATCATCCGCCGTGCCGGGAATCGTCATAGTCGGCGCCCAATGGGGCGATGAGGGCAAGGGCAAGCTCACGGACCTGCTCGCGGAGCAGGCCGACGCCATCGTGCGCTTTCAGGGCGGCAACAACGCCGGTCACACGATCGTGCGCGACGGCGAGGAGTTCAAGTTCCACCTGATCCCTTCCGGGATCCTCTACCCCGGCAAGGCCTGCGTGATCGGCAACGGCGTCGTCATCGACCCCGGCGTGCTGATCGGAGAGCTCGAGGGGCTCCGTCGCAAGCGAATCGACATCAGCGGACTGCGCATCTCCTCGAATGCCCACCTGATCATGCCCTACCACGTGTTGCTCGACACGGCGGGCGAGGCCAAGCTGGGCAAGCTCGAGATCGGCACCACGAAGCGCGGCATTGGCCCCTGCTACGCGGACAAGGCCGCCCGCCTCGGGATCCGGGTGCAGGACCTCCTGGACGCAAAGATCCTGCGCAAGAAGATCATGGCCGCGCTGGAGCCCAAGCAGCAGATGCTGCGCCCGTTCGCCAAGGACCCGCGCCTCGACCTCCACACGATGACCGAGGAGTACCTGCGCTACGGACACCGGCTCGAGCCGTTCATCACCGACACGGCGCACCTCTGCTGGGAGGCGCTTGACAACGGCAAGACCGTGATCTTCGAGGGCGCCCAGGGGACGCTTCTCGACCTCGACCACGGGACCTATCCCTTTGTCACCTCCTCGAACCCGATCGCCGGAGCCGCCTGCGTGGGCGCCGGGATCGGGCCGGCGGACATCGACGAAGTGTGGGGCGTCGCCAAGGCCTACGCCACGAGGGTTGGGGCCGGTCCGTTCCCGACCGAGCTCGACGACGAGATGGGGGCCTACATCCGTGAGCGCGGCGGGGAGCGCGGCACGACGACCGGGCGCGATCGCCGGACCGGATGGCTCGACCTCGTGGCGCTCCGCTACGCCGCCAGGCTCAACACCCTGTCCGCGTTGGCGATCACGAAGCTCGACGTCCTCGCCGGAATCGACCCCATACGGGTGGCCGTGCGCTACCGATCCAGCGAGGGCGCGCGCCTCGACGAGCTGCCCTACCACCAGTCGGTCCTGCACGGCGCCGAGGCGGAGTACGAGGACCTCCCGGGATTCGAGGCTGACATCGGCGATTGCCGCAGCGAGGCCGACCTCCCGCGCGAGGCTCGGGACTATCTGGACTTCATCTCGGAGAACGTCGGCGTCCCGATCCGCTTGGTGGGCGTCGGCCCCGGCCGCGACCAGGTCATCTGGATGGGCGAGGCCGAGCGCCACCTGCGCGCGGCGTAGCCGGGCGCGTCACAAGCGGGCCTGAGAGGATCGAGGCATGGATGTCGGGGTCCACTTGCCGTTGATGCAGTTCGGTGACGATGAGATCTCCCCGAAGCGGCTCGGCGAGGCGGTCGACGCAGCCCGCGAATGCGGTTTCGCAGCGGTCTCGGCCAACGACCATTTCGTCTTTTCGACCCCTTGGCTCGACGGGCCCACCGCGCTCGCCAGCGTGATCGACCGCACCGGCGAGATGACCCTCGCTACGACGGTCGCGCTCGCGGTCCTGCGCGGGCCGGTGCCCCTCGCAAAGACGCTGGCCGCACTCGATGTGCTTTCCGGGGGCCGGTTGATCGCGGCGGTCGGACCGGGTTCCTCCGAGCGCGACTACGACGCGCTCGGCATCGACTTCGACGAGCGCTGGAAGCGGCTGGACGAGGCGATCGTCTCGCTCCGGGCGCTCCTGGGACCGGATCCAACCCCGGAGGGCATGCGCTACTACCGCATGCCCGCTGATCTGGAGCTGACGCCCGTGCCGTCGCAGGAAGGCGGGGTGCCGATATGGGTTGGCAGCTGGGGTTCCGCCGCCGGCCTTCGCCGAGTGGCGCGTTTGGGCGACGGCTGGCTCGCCTCCGCGTACAACACCACGCCCCAGGCGTTCGCCACGGCTCGCGAGGAGCTCGGAGCCGAGTTGCAGGCGCGCGGCCGCGAGGCGCAGGATTTCCCCAATGGGCTCGCCACCATGTGGACCTGGGTGACCGAGGATCGCTCGGAGCGCGATCGCGTGCTCGGGAATGTCCTCGGACCTCTCCTGAGAAGAGACGCGGAGGAGCTCGAGGGACGCCTTTGCATCGGCCCTGCCGAGGATTGCGCGGCGCTCTTATCCACGTACGCGCATGCCGGGTGCAAGCGCGTCTACCTGTGGCCGCTCGGCGACGAACGGCGGCAGATCGAGTTGGTGGCCCGAGATGTCGTTCCGCGCATTAAGCCCTAGTCGCCGAATGGAACCAGCCATGCCGCGGTCACGGCCATGAAGAGGGCAGTCGTAGCCGCTGCGCCTATGGAGAACCCCCAGGCGGTCGCGGAGGCCGTGTCGTGGCGCCGGCAGGCCCAGTGGGCGACCGCGGCGCTCATGCTCGCCGGTGCGAACACCACGAGCAACCAGGGAAGGAACGCGATGCCTCCGAGCCCGACCGTCGTGTGGAGGACTCGCAAAATGATCCAGAGGGACGCGGCAAGAACTGCGGGGACGACGAACAGCACCGAGAACGCCGCGGTCGAGTCGATGTCTCCCTCTCCTCTTGGCCGTGGCCGGGCCACGGCGACACGTACCCCGTTCGTGACCGGCGTTTCGCTGGGCGAGCGGTGCGCCGAGCGCGCGGCTGGCCGGTCCACGCCAAATAGACTCACGCGCCATGTTCGAGAAGGTCTTGGTGGCCAATCGGGGCGAGATCGCCATCCGTGTCATTCGGACGCTGAAGGAGATGGGGATCGTCTCGGTGGGCGTGTATTCGGAGGCCGATCGTGAGGCTCCGCATGTCGCCAAGGCCGACGAGGCGCACCTGCTTGGCCCGCCCGTTCCGGCCGAGAGCTACCTGAACATCGAGAAGATCCTCGAGACGGCCGAGAAGGCCGGGGCCCAGGCGATCCACCCCGGATACGGGTTCCTCGCCGAGAACGCCGGCTTCGCCGAGGCCTGCCAGCAGGCCGGCGTCGTCTTCATCGGCCCGCCGGCGAGCGCGATCGAGGCGATGGGCTCCAAGACCCGCGCCCGCGAGCTGATGTCCGAGGCCGGGGTGCCGATCGTGCCGGGGACGACGTCCCCTGCCGAGGACGTCGCCGAGGCGAAGAAGCAGGCCAAGGAGATCGGCTACCCGGTCGCCTGCAAGGCGGCCGGCGGCGGTGGGGGCAAGGGCTTTCGCGTCGCGCACTCCGAGGACGAGCTCGAGGACGCGTTCGAGGGCGCCGCGCGCGAGGGCGAGAAGTTCTTCTCCGACGCGCGCGTCTATCTCGAGCGCTACCTCGAGGATCCGCGCCACGTGGAGGTGCAGGTGCTCGCCGACTCGCAGGGCAACGTGATCCACCTGGGCGAGCGCGACTGCTCCATCCAGCGCCGCCACCAGAAGCTGATCGAGGAGTCGCCGGCGCCGCACGTCGACGAGGAGATGCGGGAGCGGATCGGCAAGATCGCCACCGACGCCGCGGCCGCCGTCGACTACGTCGGAGCGGGCACGATCGAGGGCCTGCTCTCCGAGCGTGACGGCAAGCCCGAGTACTTCTTCCTCGAGATGAACACCCG
>DASQCL010000131.1:0-2008 GCA_035634715.1 Solirubrobacterales bacterium | reverse complement strand
GGGGCGACGTTCAGTGCCGGGGCGGCGTACGGGCTCTTCCAGCGCATCTGCTCCGGCTCGGCGCCCCAGTCCACACTCCTGTACGAGAGCTACAACCGCGCCGCCTCCTTCCAGTCGGTGCGCGCGGGATCGCCGGCCGCTTCGGGCACCTTCGGCTCCCGCTAGAGGCCCTTAACACGAAGTCAAGGAAGGCGCCCCGTTTCGTGCCTCTTCGGGATTGGCCTGACCCGGCAGCCAGCCGCATAGGATTCGGGCGGAGACGCCGGGACCATCGAGAGGAGAGGAATTGCCGTACTTCAAGGACGCCGACGAGGTCTATGCCACGCTCGGCAAGCTGTTTCAGGACCTCGCGGTCGATGACGAGCTGGGGCCCAAGTTCCGCAAGGCCAACACGATCGTCCGCTACGAGTTCCAGGACCCGGATTCCGCCATCACGGTCCGGCTTCAGGAGGACCAGCCCGGCGACGTCGACTTCGGGGAGTCGCAGATGGAGCCCGAGGTGACGATGTCGATGGCCGCGGACACCGCGCACAGGTTCTGGCTGGGGCAGGTCAACATCACCGTTGCTCTCGCCCGCGGGCAGATCAAGGCGAAGGGGCCCGTGGCGAAGATCCTGAAGCTCGTCCCGCTCGCGAAGCCGGTGTTCCCCCGCTACAAGGCGGAGCTGGAGGCGCAGGGCCGCGACGATCTCATCAACGTCTCCGAGGCCTGAGGGACACACGTCGCATGAGCGCCGGCGACGAGCAGCAGGCCTGGGCCGAGACGGTCAAGTCGCTGGCCGGCGCGCGCGGACTTCGCTACGACCCGATCGGCGGGCTCAATCCAGTGGGTCAGGCCGCGGCGCTCTGCCCGGGCGGCACCAACCGCCTGACCGGCGAGCTCAGCGAGGGCTTCTGGGGCGCTTCATGCGACGCCGACGAGCACGAGGAGGGCGGGCTGTTCTCGAAGGCGGTCCTTCCGGGGGCGGTGCTCGCCAAGTCGCACGTCCCCGACCTGGCCAAGGTGATGCCGCCGTTCAACGTCGAGTCGATCGAGAAGACACCCGAGGAGCTGATCATGCACAAGGCGTCGCGGCGCAAGGTCGAGTTCGAGAGCATCGAGTTCAACAAGCGCTTCCTCGCCACCGTCCCCAGCGAGTACGACCCGGTCGCGCTCCGGGAGACGTTCAGTCCGGGGTTCCTGTCGTGGGTGACGACGATGGACAACGAGATCGAGTTCGGCGTCTCCGAGCAGCAGCTGTGGTTCCTCTGGATGTTGCGCGAGCGCACGCGCGACGAGCTGGAGGCGGCGCTTGACAACGGCGGTCGACTGTTCAAGCGCATCCGCAAGGAGGTCGAGGAGACCAACATCCACACGTACCCCGCCGGGCCCTGGCACGCCGGCCTCGAGCCCTTTCCGAACAGCTAGGGCGGCTGCGCTAGACGCCTTCGCTCTTGCGGTAGCGCCTGGCCGTCTTGTAGAAGCGGATTGACTTCGAGAGGTTGCGCCGGTAGCGCGCCGGCTCGCTCTCGTCCGGGAGCTCGAAGCCGCCGACGAGCTTGTGCGGGACCACGGCCCAGCCGTCGTCGCCCCGGACGAGATCGCCGCGGACCTGGAAGTTCTCCTGCCACGTGAAGTCGGGGCTGTGTGCGTGCGCGGTGACGCAAACGGGCCCGGGCGTGAGCGGAAGCTCGGCGGGGACGGCGCCGATCGCGATGCGGCGCGAGCCCCGGTCGAGGCTCACGGGCACCCGGACGGCGAGCGGGAAGCCGTCGGGGGCGACCCAGGCGAGGACCGCAGTCTCGTGCCGGCGCCCGAGCTCCTCGATCCGCTCGTCCCACGCGACGCCGCCGCCCGCCTCCGGCTCGTGGGGCTCGAGGGGCTCCTCGCTGTGCCCCGACCGGACTTCGTCAATGCGAGCGTCCAGCAGATCCGGGGCGGTCGTGACGTCCCCGGTGGGCCACACGAAGACGCGCTCCGGGCGGACGTGGACGTAGATGCGCGTGTAGTACCAGTCGAACAAGCCACG
>DASQCL010000130.1:0-10368 GCA_035634715.1 Solirubrobacterales bacterium | reverse complement strand
GCTGCCCTACATCCGCGAGTTCCACGGGCAGACGGTTGTGATCAAGTACGGCGGCGCTGCGATGCGGGACGAGGAGCTCCGTGAGGGCTTCGCCACCGACGTCGTCCTGCTCAAGTACTGCGGGCTCAACCCGGTGATCGTGCACGGCGGCGGCCCGGACATCACGACCTACATGGAGCGCCTCGGGATGGAGGTCAAATTCGTCGAGGGGATGCGGGTCTCCGATCCCGAGACTGTCGAGGTGGCGAAGATGGTCCTGCTCGGGAAGGTGAACTCGGACATCGTCAGCCGCCTCAACCGGCACGGGCAGCCCGCCGTGGGGCTCTCCGGCGAGGACGGCACGCTGTTTGAGATCGGGCCGCACCCGGACGCCGAGCGCATCGGGTTCGTCGGCGAGGTCGAGCGGGTGGAGGTGGACGTGCTCAACCACATCGCCGAGGACTACATCCCCGTCGTCGCCTCGGCGGGCACCGACCGCGAGGGCAACTCCTACAACGTCAATGCCGACACCGCCGCCGGCAAGGTGGCGGCGGCGCTCGAGGCGCACAAGGCGATCTTCCTCACCGACATCGCGGGCTGGCTCGCGAACCCGGACGACCCTGACTCGCTTGTCTCGATGGCCGAGGTCGGGCAGGTCGAGAACGCCCTGGACGGCGTCTCCGGGGGGATGCGCCCCAAGCTGGGCGCGTGCGTGGAGGCGATCCGCGGAGGCGTGGGCTCGGCGCACATCATCGACGGCTCGATGCCCCATTCCCTGCTGCTCGAGCTGTTCACCGACGCGGGCATCGGCACGAAGATCGTTCCGTGACCCTCGCCGACCTCCAGCAGCTCGAGTCGCGCTACGTGATGCCCACGTACGCGAAGTCGCCGGTGGAGTTCGTGCGCGGGGAGGGCGCGAGGCTCTGGGACGCGGAGGGGCGCGAGTACCTGGACTTCTTCGCCGGGCTGTCGGTCCACAACGCCGGGCACTGCCACCCGAAGATCACGGAAGCGATCACCGAGCAGACGGCGCTGCTCGCGGGCGTGTCGAACCTCTACTACACCGCGCCGGCGATGCGCCTGGCCGAGCGCCTGGTCGAGTGCAGCCT
The DNA here is from genome assembly GCA_035634715.1 of Solirubrobacterales bacterium. Taxonomy (GTDB): domain Bacteria; phylum Actinomycetota; class Thermoleophilia; order Solirubrobacterales; family 70-9; genus AC-56. The sequence continues at coordinate 9,280 of DASQCL010000130.1, read as the reverse complement.
CGGCGGCAAGGTGTTCCTGTGCAACTCAGGGCTTGAGGCCAACGAGTGCGCGCTGAAGCTCGCCCGCAAGCGGGCACACCGCCTCGGCATCGACGAGCCCGAGGTCGTGGTGCTGGACCGGGCGTTCCACGGCCGGTCGATCGCCACGCTGGCCGCCACTCCGCGCCTGGCGCGCGAGGACCTCTTCGGGGCGCTGCCCGCCGGCTTCGTGGCGGTACCGCCCGACGATCCAGACGCGCTGCGGGTTGCCGTCGGCGAGGGGACGGCAGCCGTCCTGCTGGAGCCGATCCAGGGCGAGGCTGGCGTGTTCCCGATCGCGGACGAGGTGCTCGTCGCCGCCCGCGAAGCGTGCGACGAGGCCGGCGCGCTCCTGGTCTTCGACGAGATCCAGACGGGCATGGGCCGCACGGGATCGCTGTGGGCGTACGAGCAGCTCCCGGTCAGGCCCGATGTCATGACGGCGGCCAAGGCCCTCGGCGGCGGGCTGCCGGTCGGGGCCTGTGTGACCGCCCCGGAGCTGGGAGACGTGCTCCAGGTGGGCGACCACGGGTCCACGTTCGCCGGCGCGCCGATCGCGGCGGCGGCGGCGCTGGCCGCGCTCGAGGTGATCGACGACCCGGCCCTGCTGCGGCGGGCTCGCGAGCTTGGGGGGAGGTTCATGGCCGCCCTGGGCGAGATCGACGCCGTCGCCGAGGTCCGCGGACGTGGACTGATGGTCGGGGTCTCGCTCACCCAGGGAATGGACGCCTCTGCGGTCGCCCGGCGGGCGCTGGACAGCGGCCTGGTGATAAACGTTCCTGGTCCCGACATGCTCCGATTCCTGCCGCCGCTGGTCATTGGCGAAGAAGAGGTCGAGACGGCAGTCCGGGTGGTGCGCGATGTCCTCGCCTGAGGGCCCACCACCGCCGCCGGACCCGCGCCGGGTGCTCTCCGAGCGGGTTCAGCAGTCCACCGGAGGAACGCCCTTCACGCCGCCGACGCCGGGCGAGGACGAGGTGGAAGCGGAGGGTGGAGACGGAGGCGGCCCCGACCGCCGGACGATCGCGCTGATCATCGTCTCCGCGCTTGCGCTTGGACTCGGGGTGGCGGTGGCCTTCCTGGTCGCCGCGGGGCCGAAGCAGGTGGTCAAGACCCGCACGACCACCTCCACCACGAAGAGCGTCTCGACCACGATCTCGAGCACGACTGTCCTCTCGACCGTCTTCTCGACCGAGACCACCACCTCCCCGAAGCCGCCGAAGACCGTTACGTCGACGGCGACGGAGACCAGCACCGTGACCTCGCCCGCCGCCCCGGCGCCGCCCGGCGGCGGCAAGGGTGGGGGTTAGCGACCTCCCGGGTCCGTACACTCGCGCCGCCATGCACGAAGACCCGACCCGATACATGGGCCAGGAGCCGCCTCCGCCCCCACAGGGCCAGCCGCCGACAGGCGGCATGAGCACCGGCGTCAAATGGGCCATCGCGGTGCTGGTGGCCGCGGTGATCGGCCTGATCGTCGCGGTCGTCGTGATCGCATCCGACAGCGGCAACGACAACTCGACGACGACCACGTCCTCGTCGTCGACCACGGTGCCGACGACGAACACACCGCCGACCACGACGGCGACGACCACCACGCCGACGACGACAACGTCGACCACCACGACGACGACGTCGACGACCACGACGTCGACCAAGGGCAACGGGAGCGGCAGCGGCGGCACCTCGCCGTAGGCGCCGGCTGCTCGAGCGCTAGCCGGAGCCGCCCCCGTCGAGGGCGGTGGAAGTGACGCGGTCGAGCTTGGCGAATGCCACGATGCGCTGCGACGCGCTGTAGAGCGGGTGGCACGCCGTCAGGACGAGGCGCTGGTAGGGGGTGCGGTGGAGGATGTGGAAGTCGGTCGGGTCCACGACCTTCGTGTCCTCGACCCGGTAGTCCAGGGTGGCGTAGGGCATCTCCAGCTTGATCTCGTTGCCGCCGTGAAGTGAGTCGATCTGCCGGAACGGCGCCAGGTAGGTGGTGCGGTGCCCGGCGATCGCGGTCGTGCCGGGCTGGCCCGGGAACGGCGTCGAGGGGTAGTGGCCGGGCCCCTTCTGGAGGTCTCCGGTATTGGTGCCCTGGATCACCGCGATGTCGAGGCCGATGCTGGGGATCACGATGCGGCCGATCGGCTCACCGTCCTGCGCCTGCTTGGAGAAGCGATCCGCCAGCACCGCGACCTGCTTGCGGGCGCCATGGACGCGCTGGGCCGCCCGCGTGTCGGCGGGGGTGGGGAACTCTCGCTCGAGCTGGTCGAGCTGGCCGCTCGCGTCGTGCTGCTTGACCGACGCGTACAGGCTCGACGTGGGTTCCTCCCACAGCAGCGTCGCGACGACGTCGGCCAGCACGACCAGGCCCGCGGTGATGAGCGTGACCGAGAGGATGTGGAAGGCCCGGTCCACCGACTGGACCCTAACTGCGAGACTCCCCCGCTCATGTCTGACCCCGGCAACAAGCCGATCGCCTCGTATTTGGCCAATCCGGAGTCCGTGGGGCGCGTACTGCTGCTCTACTCGGGAGGGCTCGACACCTCGGTGATGCTCCGGTGGATCCAGGATCAGTACGGCGCCGAGATCGTTGCTCTGACGGTGAACCTGGGCCAGCCCGACGAGGACTACGACGTGATCGTGGGCAAGGCGCGCGACCTGGGCGCCGTCGACGCGATCGTGGTCGACGCGCGCGAGGAGTTCGCCTCCGAGTACGTCCTGCCGGCGATCAAGGCCAACGCGATCTACGGCGACGCCTATCCGCTGTTCACGGCGCTGGGCAGGCCCCTGATCGCCAAGCTGGCCGTCGAGCACGCGCGCCGGACCGGGTGCGACACGATCGCCCACGGCTGCACGGGCAAGGGGAACGACCAGGTCCGGATCGAGGCGGCGGTCGCTGCGCTCGGCCCGGAGCTGAAGGTCATCGCGCCGGTTCGAGAATGGAGCATGGGCAGGGAGGAGGAGATCGCATACGCGCGCGAGCACGGGATCCCGGTGAAGGGAGGGACCGAGGCGCCGCCCTACTCGATCGACGACAACCTCTGGGGCCGCTCGTCGGAGGGCGGCACCATCGAGGACCTGGACCAGGCACCTCGCGACGACGTCTTCCAGCTCGTGACCCGTCCCGAGGAGGCTCCCGACGAGCCCGAGCTGGTGAGGGTGGGCTTCGAGCGCGGCGCGCCGGTCTCCATCGACGGGGAGCGCCTCGGGCTGGTCCACCTGCTCGAGCGGGCGGCCGAGCTGGGGCGCCGCCACGGCGTGGGGATCGTGGATCACGTCGAGGACCGGATCGTGGGGCTGAAGATCCGCGACATTTACGAGGTGCCGGCGGCGACGATCGTCCTCGCTGCCCACCGCGACCTCGAGGCGCTCGTGTCGACCATCCACCAGAACAACTTCAAGCGCGTGCTCGAGGACAAGTGGGCCTACCTCTGCTATGCCGGGCTGTGGCACGAGCCGCTGCGCACGGACCTCGACGCCTACATGGGCTCGGCGAACGAGGTCGTGACCGGTGAGGTCACGCTGAAGCTCTACAAGGGCTCGGTGAGGCCCGTGGCACGCAGCTCGCGGTACGCGCTGTACGACCGCTCGCTGGCGTCGTTCGGCGAGTCGGGCGGGCAGTTCAGCCAGGCCGCGAGCCCGGGGTTCATCGAGCTGTTCACGCTGCAGACGCGGATGGCGCGACGCCTCAGGACCCAACAGCAACGGCACCAGCCAGTTTCGGGGCCTGAAGGCCCCTCACCTGAACCCCTCGAGGACAATGGAGGAGAAGGGCGATGACGACGATCTACCAGGCGATCGGCAAGTTCATGTTCCGGTACTGGCTCGTGAAGTACCGGCGGCAGATCCGGATCGGCGCGGGCGTTGCAACGGCGGTTGCGCTCGCGGCCGGCTACGCGATCGCCACCAGGCAGCCTCCCGAGGGCTGAAAGGCGGGGGAATAGCCCTTATCCAAGCTGCAAGAACGGTTGCAGCGAGGAGGATCTGGGCACGAACCGTCGTCCCTGCGGCTCACATATTCCTAACAATTCGCTATCGTCCCGCGCCGACACCGCCGAGTTCGCCGGGGACATACCCGGCGGAGCGGGGGAACCACTGGGGCCGAGCAGCCGCTAGGCAGGAGCCCCGGGGGCGAGTCGCGGCAGATGGCCGCGTAGCGCCAATCCTTCGGCGCGAGCCCGCCAGCTAACCCCGTAGGCGTCGAGAAGGATGGAGTTCGAGATCGACAGCCCAATCCCAAGTGACCGCGGCGAAGCCGTGCGCGGCAACCGCCTGCGCGCCGCCGTCGCGACCGCCGTGGCTGCCGGCGTGCTGCTCGCGTTCGGCGCCGGAACCGCCGGCGCGCAGAGCATCAGTGACCTGAACTCGAAGATCGCCGGCGCGCAGTCGCAGGCCCAGAGCATGAGCGCCGACGTCCAGGCGAAGGCCGACCAGGTCGCCGCCGCCCAACAGCAGGCGGCTGCGGCGGCCCAGCGCGAGGCCGAGCTCAGCAACCTCCTCGCCGAGGGCCAGCAGCGCTCCGCTGACCTGGCCGTGAAGGTCGAGCAGACGCAGTCGCACCTCCAGCGTGCCCGGGCCCACCTGAAGCGGGCGCTCGGGGACCTGCAGGCGAGACTGGTCGACATCTACAAGAGCGGCGCCCCGAACGCGGCCGAGATCCTCCTGAACGCCCACGGCTTCCGCGATCTGGCGAACCGGGCCAACATGATCGGGCGGATCGAGAACTCGGACGCCGACCTGGCCAAGCGTGTTCGCAGCCTCCGAAACCAGGTGAAAGACGCGCTCAACTCCGTGCGCCAGGCGAAGGCCCAGCAGGACGCCTACAACGCCCGCGTCTCGGACGCCCGCGACCAGATCGCCTCGGTCCGCGCCACCGCCGAGCAGCAGGCCGCGACGCTCGATGCGGCCCGCCAGCAGGAGCAGGCCGCGATCGCGACGCTTCAGTCCAACGTCTCGAGCTGGGAGAACCAGGTCCAGCAGATTCAGGCCGCTCAGGCCGCCGCCGCCCAGCAGGCCCAGGAGGCTCAGCAGGCGTCGGCCGCCTCAGCGCAGCAGACGGTCGCGAACTGGGTCGGCAACTGGGCGATCCCGCAGGCGATCGTCATGTGCGAGTCCGGCGGGAACTTCAACGCGGTCAACCCCTCGTCGGGCGCTGGAGGCGCGTACCAGATCCTCCCGTCCACCTGGCGGCTCTACGGCGGCAGCGGCGCCCCGCAGGACGGGTCGCCCTCCGAGCAGAGCAACATCGCCGCCCAGATCTGGGCCGATTCCGGCCCGAGCGCCTGGGTCTGCGCGCAGTAGCGCGAGCGCCTTCCCGCACGCCCACGTCGCCGTCGAACTACCTGGCCCACGGGGCGCGATCGGATCGAGGCTGGAAATCGCACCATCGCCGGACTGTGTCCGACGATTGTCGAGAAACGACGGATATACCGCCGGAATCCGACAATCGTCGTGCAGCGCCGCCGGGCCGCCTCCCTCGGTGCCAGTTCGAGGACGCGGGCGCTTCGGGTCCCGCCCGGCTCGACGTCCGCTCTAGTCGCCCCCGAACGAAGCGGCCGTTTGGACCAGGCCGTCCGGCAGGGCGGTCCGGGCCGTCCAGCCGAGCTCGTCGGCCGCCAGTGAGCTGGCGATGGCGATCCGCTGCACCTCGCCGGGCCGGGGTGGCGCCATCTCGGGCTCGAACGGGCGGTCGCAGGCGTCCGCGATCATCCCGCCGAGCTCGAGGACACTTGTCTCGACGCCCGTGCCGATGTTGAAGGTGCCGACCACGCTCGAGTCGCCGGCCGCGAGCATCGCCTCGACGATGTCGGCCACGTAGACGTAGTCCCGGGTCTGATCGCCGTCGCCGAAGACCTTGGGCGTGCGGCCCTCCAGCAGGGCGCCGCAGAAGATCGCGACGACGCCCGCCTCGCCGAGCGGGTCCTGGCGCGGCCCGTAGACGTTGCCGAGGCGCAGGGCCGCTGTGGAGAGCCCGTAGAGGCGTTCATAGAGCGAGAGGTAGCCCTCCGCGGCGTACTTGGACTGCCCGTAGGGCGCGTCAGGGAGGCACTCCGCCGTTTCGTCGAGCGGGAGGTCGCGGTCGCTCCCCTCGCCGTAGATCGCACCGCCCGTGGAGGCGAGGACGAAGCGCCCGACCTCGGCCCGCCGTGCGGCCTCGAGCAGGTTGATCGTGCCCCCGACGTTCACTCCGAGGTCAAAGACGGGATCCGAGACCGAGACCCGGACGTCGATCTGGGCCGCGAGTTGAAAGATCGCGCCGGGGCGCCTGCCCTCGACGAGCTCGGAGACGGTCGCGGGGTCGGTGACGTCGCCCTCGACGAGCTCGGCGCCGTGCTCCAGGGCGGTCGTGAGGTTCTCGCGGCGGCCGGTCGAAAGGTCGTCGAGGATGACGACCTCGTCGCCCCGTTCGACCAGGGCGTCGACCAGGTGGGATCCGATGAAGCCCGCTCCGCCTGTGACCAGCGACGGCATGGCGGCCCAATCTACTCACTGGCGCTCCCGTAATCCCCGGACGTTGCACCTACTTGCCCGATCCCGGGCCGTTGGCATCTGGGTCGATTGACATGATCAACCGGTGACGCAGCCCGGGGCGGTTCACCTGCACGTGCACAGCGAGTACTCGCTGCTGGACGGCGCCTGCAAGATCGACAAGCTGGCCGCCAGGGCGGCAGAGCTGGGCATGCCGGCGCTCGGCCTGACCGACCACGGGGTCATGAACGGGGCGGTCGAGCACTACAAGGCGTGCCGCGACAACGGGATCAAGCCGATCCTGGGGCTCGAGGCCTATCTGGTCGACGACCGCCGCGCCGAGGGAAGGGGGGAGCGCAACCACCTAACCATGCTTGCGGCCAGCGACGAGGGCTTCCGCAACCTCGTGAAGCTCACCTCGGGCGGCTTTCTCGACGGCTTTCGCCGCGGCAAGCCGACCGTTGACCCGGAGCTCCTCGCCCGGCACTCGGCCGGCGTGATCGTGCTCACGGGCTGCCTCCAGTCGCGCTTCTGCCAGCGGCTGATCTCCGAGCGCCCCCGCGACGCCCGCGAGCACATCGACGACCTGGTCGGGATCTACGGCGCCGAGAACGTCTACTTCGAGATCCAGGCGAACGGCGTCCCGGAGCAGGACAAGGCCAACGAGGGGATCGTGCGGACAGCCAAGGAGCTGGGCCGCCCGCTCGTCGCGACGGGCGACGTGCACTACCTGCGCCGCGAGGACCACACGCACCACGCGGCCCTCCTGTGCGTCCAGACCAAGTCGACCATCGAGAACCCGAAGCTGACCTTCGACAACAACGAGTACTACCTCAAGAGCTCCCAGGAGATGGCGGACTCGTTCGCCCAGTGGCCCGAGGCCGTGCCGATGACGCTCGAGGTCGCCGAGCGCTGCAACGTGGACATGGAGCTCGGCCGCCTGCTCCTGCCGCGCTTCCCGACCCTCGACGGCGAGGACCCGGCCGCGATGCTTCGGCGGCTGGCCACCGAGGGCCTCGCCCGCCGCTACGGCGATCCGCCGCCCGCCGAGGCGGTCGAGCGCCTCGAGTTCGAGCTTGGCGTGATCGGGGAGATGGGCTTTGACTCCTACTTCCTGATCGTCTGGGACTTCGTCAACTTCGCGAAGGGGCAGGGGATCGCGGTGGGCCCAGGCCGCGGCTCCGCGGCCGGCTCGATCGTCGCTTACGCCCTCAACATCACCGACCTCGACCCGATCGAGAACGACCTGCTCTTCGAGCGATTTCTGAACCCGGCCCGCAAGTCGATGCCCGACATCGACATCGACTTCTCGGTCCGTGGGCGCGAACGGGTGATCCGCTACGTGGCCGAGAAGTATGGCCGCGAGTCTGTGGCCCAGATCATCACCTTCGGCAAGATGGCGCCGCGGGCCGCGACCCGGGACGCCGCCCGGGTGCTCGGTTTCGACTACGCCACGGGCGACCGTCTCGCGAAGCTGATCCCCGAGCCGATCATGGGCCGCAGCCCGAGCTTCGAGGACTGCCTGAAGCCGGGCGAGGAGCTGCGCCACGCGGTGGAGTCCGACCCGAACGCGAGCAAGATCGTCGACATCGCGAAGGGCCTCGAGGGCAAGGTCCGCAACAACTCCATCCACGCGGCCGCCGTAGTGATCGCCGACCGCCCGCTCGACGAGATCGTGCCGCTCCAGCTCGCCGAGGACCGCAGCGGCGCCGGTGGAAACGGGAACGGCAAGGTGAACGGGCGGGCGGAGCGCTCGTACAAGATCGTCACCCAGTACTCGATGGGGCCGATCGAGGAGATCGGCCTGCTGAAGATGGACTTCCTCGGCCTGCGGAACCTGGACGTGATCGAGGACGCGGTGGACATCATCCAGCGCTCCCGCGGCACGGAGATCGACATGGAGGAGATCCCACTCGACGACGCCAAGACCTACGAGATGCTTTCGCGCGGGGACTCCGTCGGGGTCTTCCAGATGGAATCGGACGGCATGAGCGAGGCGCTCAAGCAGATCCGTCCAACCCGGTTCAACGACATCGCGGCGATCAACGCCCTCTATCGCCCGGGAGCGATGCGCTACATCCCCGACTATGCGCGCGGCAAGCGGGATCCCTCGTCGGTGCGGTACCCGGACGACCGCCTGCGCCCGATCACCGACGAGACCTACGGCTGCGTCATCTACCAGGAGCAGCTGATGGAGATCTCCAAGCAGATCGGCGGCTTCTCGCCGGCCGAAGCGGACGACCTGCGCAAGGCGGTTGGCAAGAAGAAGCGCGACCTGATGGCGACGATGAAGGACAAGTTCCTCGAGGGCTGCAAGGCTTCGGGCACGCAGCGCAAGGTCGCCGACGACCTCTGGTCACTGATGACCGCGGCGGCGGACTACTCGTTCAACAAGTCGCACGCCGCCTGCTACGCGCTGATCTCCTACCGGACCGCCTATCTGAAGGCGAACTTCCCGGCCGAGTACATGGCTGCGGTGATCTCCTCGGTGATGTCGACCAAGGACAAGGTTCCGTACTTCGTCAGCCGTTGCGGGGAGATGGACATCGAGGTGCTGCCGCCCGACGTGAACTCCTCCGACCACGGCTTCGTCGTCTCCGGCAAGTCCATCCGCTTCGGCCTCGATGCGGTGAAGAACGTCGGCCACTCGGCGGTGGAGGCGATCCTCGCCTCCCGCGAACGGGGCGGCGCGTTCGAGTCGGTCTGGGACTTCTGCGAGCGCGTGGACGCGCGTGCGGTGAACAAGCGCGCGGTTGAGTGCCTCGTCAAGTGCGGCGCGCTCGACTCGACGGGGGACACCCGCCGC
>DASQCL010000129.1:0-8051 GCA_035634715.1 Solirubrobacterales bacterium | reverse complement strand
GACGATCCCGGCGGTCTTGAAGGAGCCCGTCTCGGCGTGTACCAGCAGGATCGTCGCGAGCGACAACGATGCGATCGGGATGCGATCGACAGCGGTCGCGACCACCGGCAGCCTCGCCTCGCGGATCGCGAGTATGCGCCTGTAGCGGTGGGCTCTCATGCACCTAGATTGCCATCAGGGAGAGCGTCGTGCCTGTGCACCACCCGCGACCGGAACCGGGTCGATCCCCCACGATTCCGCCTTTCGGCACCACCCGCCCGGCGGTGCGGGATAGCCTGACCGGCGGTGCTTTGGTGTCGCGACGGGGCACCTCCAGCGCCGCCAACCGACGCATACGTATACGACCGCGGGCACTTACCAGGCGCGCCTCACGGTCTCCGACGCGCGGCGGGTCTCGCTACTTGCCGGTCTTCGAATAGACGTCGTCAAGGAGCCCATCGAGGTCTGCGACCTCGTACTCGGCGGCGAGCTGCGTCCTCGCATCCTCGCGTGAGGTCCCGTCGAGCGCGAGCTTCATCGCGACCAGCCGGGCCGCGGCATTCGCGTCACCGACCTGGGGCTCGCCGTTGGAGCTACCCGTCTCAGTGGTCGCCCGCTGGGGTGTCTCCGTCGGCGGCGTCGGCTCGGGCATGGGCTCCGGCGTGGGCTCGGGTACCGGCTCCGGCGTCGGCTCGGGGGTCGGCTCGGGGAGCGGCTCGGGCGTCTGCGGCGGCTCGGGCTCCGGCACCGTCACCGGGCCCGGGTCGACCTTGCTCGCGGGATCGCCGGAAAGCCGCCCCTGAAGGTCCTTGAGTGCGCCCTGGACGTCGTCGAACCGCCGCCGCGCATCGGCCTCGGCGTCCGCGCGAATCCGTTCGGCCTCCGAGCGCAGCCGCTCCGCCTCGGCCCGCACACGCTCGGCCTGCGCCTGCGCGTCCTTCAGGACCTGGTCCGCCTGCTTTTGGGCCTCGTCGATCGCTTCGCGCACGCTCCGCGTGACCTGGTCGACGAGCTTCTGTGTATCCATGCGGCGAGATTACAGCTAGAGCGCCGCCGCCGAGACGGGAAACCCGGGTTTGTGCCCTACCAGGTCGCGATCGCCTGTTTGATCTGAGTCCTGAAGATCTCCGCGGTTGCCGAGAGCGTGTTGTTGATGACCGCCTGGTCCTCGGCGCACTGCCAGCAGCTCGTCGGGATGTTCCTGACGATCGAGCCGAAGCTGTAGTCACCCGCCCCCTACGCGCGCAAGGCGTCGAGGTCCGCTCGGAGTTCCTTGAGCTCGTCGCGGATGCGCCCTGCCTCTTCGAAGCGGAGTTCGTCGGCCGCCGCGAGCATCTCCTCCTCGAGCTCGACGATGATCTTCTCCAGCTCCTCGGGGCTCTTGATGACGTCGCCGTCGCGGTGGGCGCGCCGGCGGCGCGCCGGGGTCGCGCGCGACTCCATCGACAGGAACTCGGCGATGTCAGAGATGCCCTTTTGGACCGTCTCCGGGGTGATGCCGTGCTCGCGGTTGTAGGCGAGCTGGATCTCGCGCCGTCGGTCGGTCTCCCGGATCGCCGCCCGCATGGCGTCGGTCTCGCGGTCGGCGTACATGAGCACCTGGCCGCGCACGTTTCGCGCAGCGCGGCCGATGGTCTGGATCAGGCTTGTCTCCCCGCGCAGGAAGCCCTCCTTGTCCGCATCGAGGATCCCAACCAGGGAGACCTCGGGCAGGTCCAGCCCCTCGCGGAGCAGGTTCACCCCCACGAGCACGTCGTATTCGCCGAGCCGCAGGTCGCGGATGATCTGGATGCGCTCGAGCGTGTCGATCTCCGAGTGCAGGTACCGCACCCGGAAGCCGTGTTCGAGCAGGTACGCGGTGAGGTCCTCGGCCATCTTCTTGGTCAGAGTGGTCACGAGCGTGCGCTTGCCGACCTCCACGCGGCGGCGGACCTCGTTCATCAGGTCGTCGATCTGGTTCCGCGTCTCGCGCAGCTGGACCTCCGGGTCCACGATCCCGGTCGGCCGGACGATCTGCTCGACGATGCGCGCGGCGGAGGCCCGCTCGAACTCGCCGGGCGTCGCCGACACCATCACCATCTGGCCGATCCGGTTCAGGAACTCCTCGAAGCGGAGTGGTCGGTTGTCGAGGGCCGACGGAAGGCGGAAGCCGTGGTCCACGAGGGTCTGCTTGCGCGAGCGGTCTCCCTCGTACATCCCGCCGAGCTGTGGGATCGTCTGATGCGACTCGTCGACGAAGACCACGAAGTCCTCGGGGAAGTAGTCGATGAGCGTGTGCGGCGGGCTGCCCTCGGGCCGGCCATCCAGGATCCGCGAGTAGTTCTCGATCCCGGGCGCGAAGCCGAGCTCCTTCAGTAGCTCCATGTCGTACTCGGTGCGCTGGCGGAGGCGGTGCGCCTCGAGCAGCTTGCCGCTCTCCTCGAAGAACGCCACCCGCTCATTCAGCTCGTGCTTGATCTCGGAGACCGAGCGCTCGATCGTCTCCTCCTTGGTCACGTAGTGCGTGGCCGGCCACACCGCCACGTGGTCGATCTCGTCGAGGACCTCCCCGGTCAGCGGATCGAAGTGCTGAATCGACTCGACCTCGTCCCCGAAGAGGGCAATTCGGTACGCCGTCTCGGCGTAGGCGGGGAACACCTCGAGCACCTCGCCCTTCACGCGGAAGGTGCCGCGGGTGAGGTTGGTGTCGTTGCGGGCGTACTGCATGCCGATCAGCTTGCGGAAGGTCTCGTCGCGGTCGACCCAGTCGCCGACCTTGAACAGCTGCATCTGCTCGCGGTAGAGCTCGGGCGACCCGATGCCGTAGATGCACGAGACCGACGCGACGATCACGACGTCGCGACGGGCGAGCAGGGCGGCCGTGGCCGAGTGGCGCAGCCGGTCGATCTCGTCGTTGATCGACGAGTCCTTCTCGATGTAGAGGTCCTGCGCCGGGACGTAGGCCTCAGGCTGGTAGTAGTCGTAGTAGCTGACGAAGTACTCGACGGCGTTTTCGGGGAAGAACTCCCGGAATTCGTTGCAGAGCTGCGCCGCGAGGGTCTTGTTGTGGGCGATCACCAGGGCGGGGCGCTGCATCGCCTCGATAGTCCCAGCCATCGTGAACGTCTTTCCGGTGCCCGTGGCGCCCAGCAGCGTCAGGAAACGCTCGTCGGTGCCGAGCCCCTCGGCCAGCGACGAGATCGCCTGCGGCTGGTCGGCCGTGGGCGTGTATGCGGGATTCAGCTTGAACTCGGGCACCAAGACCACGATAGCCGCGCAACATGCGGCGTCCGGTCGGCTACTGCCCGCTCGCGCCCTGCACGGCCTCGATCCAGTCCCAACGCTGCCCGCAGAGCCGGCTCGCCTGGCTCGCCGGGAAGTAGGAGATCTTGGTGCTCGCCGCGTCCTGGTCCGTGAGGCCAAGTGGGCCGATCGGCTCGGGCGGCCCGCCGCTCCCGGGATAGAGGTCGGAGCCGTGGAAGGTCAGCGAGGTCGTGTGCTGGCCGGCGGTCAGATGCGTCGAGCCGAAGGGCACATACTCGCCGAAGTTGTTGAGGAACCCCCGCACGGAGCTCACGTGCCTGCCATCCACCGAGAGATCCACCTTCGGACGCACCGACCCGCCCAGGTAGACGTCGTAGTCGCCACTCTGCGGGATCTGGACCTGCGCGGTGAGCGTGCCCGGCGTGGTGGGCACGAGCGACGACGGATACTGCTTCGAGTTCCAGGCGGCCGGGTGCTTGGTCTCGTTCATCGGGACGATCACGACCGGGTTGCGGCTGACGGCCGCCAGGGTGCCACCGGGACCGGCCTCGCGCGCGAGATGTTGGACCTGCGAGCACCTCGGCACGCTCGCTGGGTCGGTCTCGGTGCCCAGGCCCAGGTGGTCGATGACGAACCTGGTGGAGTCCGCCGGGCGCTGCCACACGTCGTAGTACTTGCCCTCATAGACGAGCTGGTATGGGGACGGCGGCCGGCTCGCTCCAGGCCCTCGGCGGAGCACGAGGTTCCGATAGACGAGCACCGGGCCCAGCTGGAACTGGTCGATGTCCGCGGTCGTGCCCTTGCGCAGGCTGTGCCCGCTGAGGAGCGGATCCTTGCGCCTACGCAGCTCCGAGGCGCCCTCCGGCGCGGCGTTGCGCAGAAAGTGACGGACTCCGTATGGCTGGTACTCCGTCATCAGTGTGGGCCCCTTGTTGCCGAGGACGCCCGCGATCGTCTCGAGCTCGGCGAGCTGCGCTCGCGGCGCCAGGCTCACCTCCCGGTAGGCCAGTCCGTTCGACCACAGGACCCCGACGGCTAGGACCGCGACAAGAATCGCCCCCGCGACGTGGCGTCCGGAGGCAAAAAGCGCAAGGCCACCGGCTGCGGCGACGATCGGGATCGCGGGCGAGGCGGTCGCCAGGGCCTTTCCGCCGACCCAGGGGGAGCCGATGGCGAAGATCACGAGCGATGCCACGATCGCAGCGCCGATGTAGATCAGGAGCGCCCATGACTGAGCGCGTACCGCCAGCGCCACACCGATAACCGCGGCGATCCCCACGACGGCGATCAGGATGTAGGTCGTGGTGAGCTGGTGAGGATCGAGGCGGAAGTCGCCGTTCGGCCACACGCCGAACAGCTGCAGGACGGTCAGCGGGTGGTACAGGTTGCCGAGCGCGGTCTCGCTCGTGAGCGGGGATGAGGTGGGCGGCAGGAGCCCGCCGGGGATGATCACCGGGAGGCACATGACCACCGTCGCGGCCGCGAACACCCCCGCTCGCACCAGGGAGACCGCCCAGCCGAGAAGCCGTACGAACAGGATCAGCACGACGACGAGGATCGGCGCCAGCCACACCGCCCCCCCGCCGCTCAACACCGCGATCAGCGCCGAGCTCATGATCGCCAGTGGCACGAGCGGCCGGGGTGAGTCCCACTCTCGGATGGCGAACGCCGCCATCCCGGCGATCGAGATCACCAGCGCGGCGGCCGCCATCTCCTTGATCCCGCCCCACAGGTAGTAGCCGAAGAGCAGTGCCGATTGGGCGCCGAGGAAGGCCGCCAGTGCGCGCAGCCGCGGCGACTTGACGATCGGCTCGGTGATCGAATAGGCCCCGAGCGCCAGCAGGGCGCCCATGAAGGCCATGTAGGGCTGGATCACCCAGGCGACGTCCTGGTCGACCAGCGCCCGAGCCACGCCGAGGGGCAGGAAAACGCCGACGGGGTAGCCGGCGCCGAGGTTGAAGGCGAGCGTGGCCTCGTACGTGGACGGCGGAAGGTCGGCGAGGCTCCGGCCGTCCTGCATGACCCGGTCGGTGAGGGCCATCCAGGTGGCGGTGTCGTCCAGCTTGATGTAGCCGGCGAATGTCGCCTGCCCGGAAAACACGATCGGCGCCGCGTAGATGACGAAGACGGCTACCGCCGCGGCAAGCGCCCACCAGGCGACGCCGCGGTCGATCAGTGGCAGCGACAGCCCGAACCCGACCACGGCGAGCGCCACGATGAGCGGCGTGATCACCTGGGCGAGCCCGCTGTCGAGCGTGAAGAACTGCGCCACGACGATGATCAGCGCGAGCCCGGTCGCGGGCAGCAGGACGCCGGGCGGGGTGATGCCGGCGATCCGCTCGACCAGCAGGCCGCAGCCGATCGCGAGCGCCGCGAGGACGAGCGGACAGAGGAACCAGGCGACGAAGAGCGTCAACGCGCCCTTCCGCACCGCGTCAACTTAACCGATGTGCACAAGCGCTCACCGGACGAGCTGGATGTCCCCAGACTCGACGAGGTCGAGCGCCTTCGCCGGACCAGGGTCGAAGACCTCGATCTCGTAGGCCTTGGTCGGGGAGCTCGAGTTCTGCACCGCAGTTCCACCGTTCGGGACGTTGAATGTCGTTGCGCCAGGCTCGGCTGAGATCACGTCGATGGCGTGCGGCGCGTTCGCCTTCCACGATGCGCGGGGAGGATAGATCAGGCTGCGGTGCTCAAAGGGGCGTTCATGCGCGGCGCTGTCGCACCCTGGACTCCGGTAACACCGCTCGCCTCGGTCGCCGCAGACGAGATTGCGCGCGTCGACCGGGCCGGACAGCGTCACTCAAGCGCCGGATCGGGCGCGTCAGCCGTTCAGCCCGAGATCGTCCGCGTACTGAGCGCGATAGTCCTGCTGCTTCTGGAGCACCTCGTCCACGTATGCGCGCGTTTCCGGGAACGCGATGTCCGACTGCTTCAGGTCCGAGCCACCCCACTTGTCGACGTTTCCCGTGCCGGCGTTGTAGGCGGCTAGCGCGGCGACCTCGTTGCCGTTGTAGTGATCGAGCAGGTAGCGCAGGTAGTAACAGCCGTAGCTGATGTTGATCTGCGGATCCGAGAGGTCCGAGGTGACGAAGCTCGTGCCGCCGCTCAGGTCCTCGATCACATGCGCGGTCTGCGGCGTGATCTGCATCAGCCCGAGGGCGCCGGCGCGGGACTCCTGGTCGCGGAAGCGCGACTCGGAGTAGATGACCGCGGCGACCATCGCCGGGTCGAGGTTCTTGTCGGCGGCCTGCTGGCGAATGATGTCGTCGTGCTGGAGGGGGAGCGTGATGTCCCGGATCGCCTGCTGCACGTTGATCTTGCTGATCCCGACCGCGATGCCCACACCCAACAGCGCCGCGATGACGAACCAGGTCCAGCGTCGCCGCCGCGCTTGCGCACGCGTCGGCCGGCGGGCGGTCCTGGCCGCTGTCCGCGCAGGGCTCATAGGCTGGATGGTGTCGGTTGCGTCAGTCGTTCCATGAGCGCGGCCACCTCTCGCTCCAGCGTTTCGAGCGAGTCATCGTTGACCAGCACATACGTAGCGCGAGCCGCCTTTTCCTCCTGCGGCAACTGGCGATCACTCCGCGACTCGAGCAGTTCGGTGCCTCGCAGCCCGGCGCGCCGGGCCCGGGTCTCGTCGGCGGCGGTGACGGCGACCGTTGCGTCGAACGCGTCCTCCATGCTCGTCTCGAAGAGCAAAGGCACCTCGACGACCGCGAGCTCGACCTCGGGCGCCAGTCCGCTCCGCCATTCGACCACACGCCCACCGACGAGCGGGTGAAGCAGCGACTCGAGCCAGGCGAGCTCCTCGGTCGAATCGAAGACGATCGCTCCCACGCGGCCCCTGTCCACGGTTCCACCGGGGACAGCCTCCCCACCCCACCGCTCCAGCAGCTGGTCCCTTACGGACGGGTCCTCGAGAAGGTCGTGGACGACGGCGTCCGTCGACAGCGTGGCGGCCCCCAAGCGGCCGAACGCCGCCAGCGCCTCCGACTTCCCAGCGGCGATCCCCCCCGTTAAGCCAACGAACGGTGGGGAGATGAGACCTACTCCTTCGGGGCCTCGTCCTCGCCGGGCGATTCCGGCTCGCCGGCCTCGGCCTCGGGCTCGGGCTCGGCGGGGGCATCGGCCTGGGGAGGCGTCTCTGGGAAGACCTCCTCGGAGTCGCCCAGCTCGGGCACCTCGTCCGGCGCGGCCTCCTGAGTGACCTCCCCGGTGAGCTCCGGTGGCATCAGGTCGCGCAGTGGCAGATTCTGGGACTCGGCCCGCTTGACCGATAGTGAGATGCGCCGGCGGCTCTGGTCGATCTCGAGGATCCGCACCCAGACCTGGTCGCCGGGCGAGACGACCTCGCTCGGGTTCTCGACGTGATGCTCGGCGAGCTCCGAGATGTGGACCAGGCCCTCGACGCCGGGGACGATCTCGACGAAGGCGCCGAACGCGACGACCTTCGTGACCTTGCCCTCCAGCGCGTCGCCCGGTTTGTACTCGTCGAGCACACGGCGCCAGGGGTCCTCCTGCGTCTGCTTCAGGCCCAGCGAGATCCGCTGGCGCTCGCGATCGATGTCGAGCACCTTCACGCGTACCGTCTCGCCGACCGAGAGCACCTCGGACGGGTGGTTGACATGGCTCCAGGAAAGCTCTGAGATGTGGATCAGGCCGTCGATCCCGTCGAGGTCGACGAAGGCGCCGAAGTCGACGATGTTCGAGATCTTGCCCTCGACCACCATGCCCGGCTGGAGTCGGCCGAGGATCTGCTCGCGGACCTCCTTGCGCTCCTCCTCGAGCACGGCGCGGCGCGACAGCACCACGTTGTTGCGGCTGCG
>DASQCL010000128.1:0-3405 GCA_035634715.1 Solirubrobacterales bacterium | reverse complement strand
GGTAAACGCCGGACGGGACTCATCTGATGTCAACCGACCCAAACCCTCAGGGCGCGGATCGGCTCTACCGTGCCCTCGTTGAGACCTCGACTGACGTGATCGTGCTGATCGGGGTCGACGGGCGGATCCGGTTCATCAACGAGGCATGCCGCGAGGTGCTGGGCTTCGGACCCGAGGAGATGATGGGCGGCCACGTCCGCAACTTCAACGCGAATCGGGAGCTCCCCGGATCCGACGTGGCCTTCGAGCGGATTCTCGGCGGCGAGTCGCGCTCACGGAGGCGGATGACCGCGCGCCGCAAGGACGGCACCGCGGTCGAGCTGATGTTCAATGCCTCCCCCCTTCGCTCCGACGACGGGCGGGTGATCGGCGTCGTGGTCATCGCCACCGACATCAGCGACCTGATCGCCACGCAGGAGCTCCTCGAGGAGGCCGAAGGCCGCTACCGCACCCTGGTCGAGCAGCTCCCGGCCGTCAGCTACATCGCCGAGCCCGGGGCCAAGGGCACCTGGCAGTACGTCTCGCCGCAGCTCGAGCGGATGCTCGGCTTCTCGCAGGAGGAGTGGACCGCCGACCCGACGCTGTGGGCGCGGCGCATCCATCCCGAGGACCGCGACCGGGTGCTCGAGGAGGAGGAGCGCGACTCGATCCTCGGGGTGCCGCTCGCCTCCGAGTACCGGATGATCACCAAGGACGGGCGAGTGATCTGGGTCCGCGACGAGGGCGTGCTGCGAGCCGAGCGCGGGGAGCGCGTCCACTACGAGGGCATGCTCACCAACGTCACCGAGCGCAAGTCGTTCGAGAGCCAGCTCCAGTTCCTGGCCGACCACGATCCGCTCACCGGCCTCTTCAACCGGCGCCGCTTCGTCCAGGAGCTCGACCTCGAGATCAAGCTCATGCGCCGCGACGGCCATCCCAGCTCGCTGCTGATGCTCGACGTCGACGGGCTGAAGCAGGTGAACGACGCCATGGGCCACCAGGCCGGCGACGCCCTGGTGCGCCAAACCGCGGAGGTCCTGCGCGATCGCCTGCGCGGAACCGACTCCGTCGGCCGGCTTGGGGGCGACGAGTTCGCGGTGCTGTTGCGCGGCTCACGGGTGAACGAGGCGGCGGCGGTCGCCCAGGTCCTTCTGGATCGCTTTCGGGGTCGCGAGCAGGTGGCCTCGGCCGAGCCGATCCGCCCCACGATCAGCATCGGCCTCACGAGCCTGCGCCGCAACTTCACCGGCGCCGATGAGGCGATCGGGGCCGCTGACCGGGCGATGTACGAGGCCAAGCGCACCGGCGGCGACCGCGTGGCGATGTACTCGCGGCGGCTGCCTCCGCGCACCGAGGGCCGCGGCTCCTGGGCCGACCAGATCCGCGACGCCCTCGACGAGGACCGGATCGTGCTCTACCGCCAGCCGATCATCCACCTCGCCAGCCGGGAGGTCCACCGCCACGAGGTGCTGATCCGCATGCGGAGCCCCGAGGGCGACGTCCTGCCGCCCGAGGCGTTCCTGCCGGACGCCGAGCGCTTCGACCTCGTTCAAGAGCTCGACCGCCGCGCGGCGCACCAGGCGGTGAGCCTGATCGCAGCGGAGTCCAACGGCGAGCCGCTGCGGCTGGAGGTCAACGTCGCGGCGAAGACGATCGAGGACCCGGAGTTCACCGAGGCTCTCGCCGACGCCCTGCGTGAGGAAGGGGTAGACCCGGCGAACCTGATCCTGGAGGTGAGCGAGCAGGTCGCCGTCTCGGACCTGAAGCGCGCCCGTGCGTTCGCCGAACGGGTGGCCGAGCTGGGCTGCGGCTTCGCCCTCGACAACTTCGGCTCGGGCTTCGGCTCCTTCTTCTACCTCAAGCACCTCCCCGTTGACCACATCAAGATCGACGGCGACCTGATCAGGGGCCTCAGTTCGAGCCGCGTGGACCGCGAGATCGTCAGCTCGATCGTGGACGTCGCCCGATCGCTGGACCGGGAGACCGTCGGCGAGCGCGTGAACGACGAGCGAACGCTCGAACTGATGAAGCAGCTGGGCGTCGACTACGCCCAGGGCTTCCACCTGGGCCCGCCGACGCCGGTCTCCTAGCCGCGCGGCTCAGACGCCGCCGACGGCCATCTCGGCGATCAAGATCGCCGGCGTCTTGACCGAGCCGCCGAAGGGCACCCAGCGCGCGTCGCTCCCGGCAGCAGCGACCGCCTTCAGCATCGAGGTGAGGTCCGAGGCGATCGTGAACTCGTCGGCGGCGGCAGCGAGCGCGCCGCCCTCGATCAGCCTGCCGGTCGCCCCGACGGAGAAGGTGCCCGAGACCGGGTTCACGCCCGAGTGAAGGCCGGCGACGTCGGTGACGAAGACGCCGCCCTCCGCCTCGGCCAGGAGCTCCTCGAAGGACTTCTCCCCCAGCCCGACGATCAGATTGGAGGTGGAGACGGACGGCGGCGAGCGGTAGCCCGAGCGCGACGCGTTCGCGGTGGTCCGGGTCCCGTCGCCCTGGCGGCGCGCCGTGTAGGAGTCGTGCAGGTAGGCGGCGAGGGTCCCGGCCTCGATCAGCGAAGTCGATCCGCGGGGCGCGCCCTCGGCGTCAAGCGGCGCGGAGTTGAGGCCGGTGGGGTCGATGCCGTCATCGGTCAGCGTGAGCGCGGCGGAGCCGACCTCCTCGCCCAGCATCCCGGCGAACGGCGAGCGGCCCCGCTGGACCGAGTCCGCGCACAGGGTCCCGCCGATGATGCCCACGAAGCTCGCGGCCACGAGCGGATCGAGGACCACCGGGCAGGTGCGCGAGGAGGGCTTGGTGGCGCC
Organism: Solirubrobacterales bacterium; assembly: GCA_035634715.1. Taxonomy (GTDB): domain Bacteria; phylum Actinomycetota; class Thermoleophilia; order Solirubrobacterales; family 70-9; genus AC-56. The sequence continues at coordinate 625 of DASQCL010000128.1, read as the reverse complement.
GAGGAGCGACGCGGCGCGCTCGCCCCCCTCGCGGCCGATCTCCTCCGGGTCGAGCGCCTGCGGCGAGCGGCCCATCCCGAGGCCCAGTCCGGTCTGCTTGTCGCCGTCGGCCTCAGCGATCGCCTGCAGGTAGGCGTAGGCGCTGGTCGCCTCCCAGGATCCGGAGAGGCCGGTCGACGAGGCGAGCGCGACGCGCTCCTCCTCGTCCGCGTAGACGGTGGTCTCGACGGCGACGACGCGATCGTCCGCCGCGCGGGCCGCGCGCTCGACCGCCTGTGCGAGCTCGATCTTCTGCTCGGTAGTCCAGTCCGCGAGGCTCGGGTCGACGAGCCCCTCGATCTCGGGCACCTCGCCGGCGGCGGCCTCGGGCGCGGCGGTGAACTCGTCCGGGTCGGCGATCCGCGCCGCCTCCACGGCGCCGGCGGCGATGCCGCTGAGGCCCTCGTCGCTCAGGTCGGTGCCATAGGCGTAGCCGGAGCGGTGATCGATCCAGCAACGAACGCCCAGACCGCGCTGGCCGGCGTCGGTGAGGCTCTCGACCTCGCCGTCGAAGATGCGGATCTCGCGGCCCACCGAGTCCTGCAGGTAGGCGTAGGCGCTGGTCGCCTCCCAGGATCCGGAGAGG
>DASQCL010000127.1:0-16010 GCA_035634715.1 Solirubrobacterales bacterium | reverse complement strand
GCGTTAGGGCGCGCCCCTCCCGTACTCACGTGAGACGCCGGCAAGGATCTCGAGCATCCCCTCGGCGGCGGGCGCCACGCCCACGTCACGCCCCGTGGCCGCGGTCACGGTGCGAACCGGTGCCCGGGGGTGCAGGGACCTGATCGCGATGTCGTCGCGCACGCTGGAGAGCGCCAGCTGGGGGATCAGCGCGACGCCGACGCCGGCGGCAACCAGCCCCTGGACGGTCTGGTAGTCGTCGGTCTCGAATGAGACGCTGGGCTCGAACCCCGCGGCGTGGCACGAACGGACGACGTGGCGGGCGCAGGGGCTTTCGGCCGACGTCTGCACCCACGACTCGCCCGCGAGGTCCTGGAGGCGGATCCTGGGGACGTCCGCCAGCCGGTGGTCATTGGGGAGCGCCAGGTACATGGGATCCTCGAGCAGGTCGATCCGCCGGAGGCCCGAGCCCAGCCCCTCGCTGACGCCCTCGAACTCGAACAGGAGCGCGAGGTCGAACTCGCCCGCGCGCAGCCGGGGGGCGATCTCCTCGGGCTCTCCCTCGGCGAGGCTCAGGGTGACCTCCGGGTGAGCGGCCCGGAAGGTCGCCACCGCCAGCGGCATGATCGTGGCGCCCGCGGTCGGGAACGACGCCATCGCGAGCTGGCCGCCGCGAAGGCCGGCGATCGCCGCGACCTCGGCCTCGGCGGCGTCGAGCTGCGCCAGGATGGCATCGGTGTGCGCCACGAGCGCCTCGCCGGCGCTCGTGGGCCGGGCGCCTCGCCGGCCACGCTCCAGGAGCGTCACCCCCATCTCGGCCTCGAGCGCCGCCACGGACTGGGACACGGCCGACTGCGTGTACGAGAGCGAGTCGGCCGCGGCCGAGAACGAGCCACGGCTCGCAACCTCCCTGAAGACGCGCAGGCGCTGGGGGTTCAGCATTAGCAGAGCTTATTAACTCGATCAGAGGAATCACTGGTGCTGTTGACAGGGGAGTGGAACCATCGCGTCAAATGAACGACCGAGAGCCAATTCAGAGGGGAAGGAGCTTGAAATGACCCCGAGGATCATCGTCTCCTACGACGACACCGACAACGACCGCGACGCACTGGCGCTCGGGCAGCTGCTCGCCGGCGGCGGAGCCGATCTGTCGCTGGCGTACGTCCGCCACGCACAGCAGTCCGACAGCGAGCGCGAGGCCCTCGAGGAGCGCGCCGCGCGCGAGCTCCTGGACCACGGCGCCGCCATTCTCGGCGACCCCGACGTCCCGCGTCATGTAATCGTCCACGCTTCCACGGGCGACGGCCTTCGCGAGCTCGCCCTCAGGGAGGACGCCGACCTCGTTGTGTTCGGCTCCGACTACCGCACCGCCCCCGGCGCGGTCGCCCCGGGCAGCTCCGCTCAGCGGCTCCTGAACGGCGGCCCGGCGGCCGTGGCCATCGCCCCGGCGGACCTGCGCTCGCAGCTTCCGCATCAGGTGGATCAGATCGCGCTGGTCGAGGACCGCGACCCGGCCGCCGGCGAGACCGCTCGCTCGCTCGCGGCCAGCCTGGGCGCGAGGGTGATCACCGGCGATGACGCCGAGGGCGACCTCCTCGTCCTCGGGTCCACGTCGGACGGCCAGAACGGGCGCGTCACGCTGAGCGCGTCGGTGAGCTACGAGCTCGAGACCGCCACGGTCCCGGTTCTCGCCGTGCCGGTCGGCAAGCCCGTGCCGTTCGTGGCACGGGCGCTCGCCCAGGCCTGACCGCCGGATGTACAACCAGACGCCGTGAATCTTCGACATCCGGCCGGTGACCAGCGCTTGCTCAGCGCCTAGCCTGCCGGCATGGACTCAGGCTCGCGTCCGCTGATCGGCGTCACCACGTCCGAGGTCCGCCTCTCCGACCAGGTCACGCTCACTCCGCACGGCGAGCCACCGCGGCGCGAGATGGCCCTCGGGCTCACCTACCTGCGCGCGATCGAGCGCGCAGGTGGGATCCCGGTGGTCATCCCGCCGCTCGAGATCGAGGCGATCCCGTCGCTGCTGGCCCACCTCCATGGCGTGCTCCTGTCCGGCGGACCCGACATCCATCCTGAGTCATACGGCGAGTCCCCGCACCCGGAGCTGGGGCCAACGTGGCGCGGCCTCGACGCGACCGAGCTCGCCCTCGCCCGCCAGGCAATTGCGACCGGGATGCCGCTGCTCGCCATCTCTCGCGGTGCCCAGGCGCTGAACATCGCCCGAGGCGGAACGCTCTTCCAGCATCTCCCGGAGCAGTTCGGCCGTGCGATCCAGCATCGCCAGCTCGCCGACGGGCCGGGCTCGACCCATCCGGTCGAGATCGACCCGGACAGCACCCTCGCTCGCGCGCTCGGGTGCACCAAGCTGGACGTCAACTCCTACCACCACCAGTCCACCAGCGGGCTTGGCCGCGGGGTACGCGCCGTGGCTTGGGCCCCCGATGGCGTGGTGGAGGCGGTCGAGGTGCCGCGCGCCCCGTTCACGGTCGGCGTCCAGTGGCACGCCGAGTCGATGACCGAGTCAACCCCGCACGCGAGGCTCTTCCGGGCCTTCGTGGAGTCGACGGCCGAGCCCGCCGTGAAGGCGGACGCTCCAGCGGCGGTAGCCTAGCCGCCTAGGAAACCGACTTGACGGCCGCCTGAATCTGGGCGACCGTGGGGATCGTCGTGAAGGGCTTCTTCCCGCCGGGACCCTCGACGAGGATCGACGGCGTACCGGTGAACCCGAGGCTCTTGGCGTCGCTGTCGTTCTTGGAGAGCAGCGGGTCCCACTTGGAGTTATCGGACCGGTCGCTGTTCCACTTGTCGAGGTCCTTGACCCCGGCACCCTTCGCGATGGAGGTCAGGAACGAGTCGGTGACGTAGCCCGAGTTCTCGGTGCCCTGATTGCGGTAGAAGAGCTCGATGAAGCTCCAGCCGCGGCCCTGCTCGCCGGCGGCGTAGGCCGCCCTGGAGGCGATCGGCGACTGCGGGCCGATGATGTCCCACGGGCGGAACTCGTAGTTGGCATCGCCCTTGCGGACGATCTGGGAGATGATGTCCGGCGCGACCTGGAAGGAGAACTCCTTGCAGACCGGGCACTGCAGGTCGCCGAACTCGATCACGCTGACCTTCGCCTTCGGGTCGCCCAGCACGAGGCCGTTCTGGGGGAGACCCTTGAGCTGGTTGTCCACCAGCGAGACGTCGGCTACGTCTCCGCCGGCCCCGGCCCCGCTTGAGTCGCTGCTGTTGTTCTGGCTGGCGATGATGAGAGCGGCGACAACGACCACCGCGAGCAGTCCCGCCAAGGCCCCGTACTGAACCAGGCGCTTGCGCCGCGCCGCGGCCTGCTCCTCGTTCTCCCTGGCGAGCCGCTGGGCGCGCAGCTGCTCCTTCTGGTCCTTGCGGGATGCCATCAGCGCGCGCTCAGTCCGCGGACGCCAGAGCCTGGCGCAGCTTGGCCGCCGTCTGCGGGCCGCGGAGCGTCTCGACGATCTGGCCCTGGGCGTTCAGGACGAAGGTGGTCGGAAGGCCATTCAGCCCGTAGGCCGAGCCGACCGCCTGCGAGGGGTCGCGCAGGATCGGGTACTGCCAGCCGGCGTCGGCGATGAACTTCGTCGCGTTGTCCGTGGTGTCGTTCCAATCCACGCCGACCAGATTAGCCTTGTTCCCGAGTGTCCTGTCGAAGCGCTTGAGCTCGGGCGCCTCCTGCCGGCACGGCTCGCACCAGCTCGCCCAGAAGTTCACGAGGGCCGGCTTCCCGCGCAGCGACGCCAGGTCCACTCGCGGTCCGTTCAGAACCTGGTTGGGCAGTTGCGGGGCCTGCCGCTTGCTCTCGCCGCCGCCGGCGGTCAGTACCTCGGCCAGGACGACACCCACGACCACGCAGGCGAGGACGCCGAGCCCGATTGCGCGTCCGCGGGTCACGTCGCTGGCCCGCCTCGCTACGAGCTCGCAAGCTTGGGCACGTCGTGGACGATCTGGTCCGGCTTGAAGTTCGCCGGATAAAGCGTGGTGATGTCGCCCGTGCCCGAGATGCCGTAGATCAGCGCCGAATGCTCGACCGCGTCCGGATTCTTGTTGCTCGGATCGTTCTTCTGCTTGATGTTCCAGTCAGCCCACACGTTTTCGAGCTGCGGGCGCGAGCCGATCAGATAGTCCATCCGCCCGGTCATCTGGTGATCCGCGAGGAACTTCTTGACCGTCTGCGGGGTGTCCCCCTTGGGGTCCACGGAGACGGCGATGATCTGAAGCTGCTTTCGCTCCGCTGCGCTCATCTGGTTCTGAGCCGCGTGGAGGTTGGAGACGATCAGCGGGCAGATGTCCGGGCAGTGGTCATAGATGAAGGTGACCAGGACGGCCTTGCCTTTGTACTGGTCGATGTTGACCGGCTTGCCGTTGTAGTTGGAGAGCTGAAGCGCCGGCGCCGGCTTGGGCGGGTTGGCGGTCGCGCCGGAATAGTTCGCGGCGCTGGCCGTGGTGGTGGTCGGGTCTGACGAGGAGCTCGAGCCGCCGCAGCCGGCGACGAGCGCCACCAAGCCGCCCGCCAGGACCACGATTGCGAGAGCCCGCCTCATGGTGCCTAAGGATGCCAGGTGGACCTTTCTACTAGTTAAGGCCTGCCTAAGTTCGACCGGCGCGTCGGGCCACGGCGTCTATCGTCCCTCCGGAGACTCCGATGACCCTGCCGCCAGCTCACTTCGAGCCCGAGTTCGCACCGATCGAGCTCCTCCCCATCCTCGTTCCCGCGCTCCTTTACTGGTGGCGAGCTCAGCACCTGGCCCAGCGCGGACGCCCGGTGCCGCCGTGGCGGCAGGCCTCGTTCGCCACCGGCCTCCTGGTCATCGCCTTATCGCTGATCGGCCTCGGCGAGATCTCGGACGAGCTCCTCTGGGGGCACATGGTCGAGCACCTCCTGATCGGCGACCTCGCCGCGATCTTCCTGGTGCTCGGGCTGACGGGGCCGCTGCTGCAGCCAATCCTCGCGATCAAGCCGCTCGATCGGCTGCGCTTCCTGGCGCACCCGGCGATCGCCCTACCCCTCTGGACGATCGACCTCTATGTGTGGCACCTCCCGGTCCTCTATCAGGCGACCCTCACCAACAACTGGATCCACGGCCTCGAGCACGGCATGTTCATCTTCTTCGGCTGCGTGATGTGGATGCCCGTCCTGGGGCCCCTGCCCACGCCCTCGTGGTTCAACGCGGGCTGGAAGGTCGTCTACGTGATCGGCGTGCGCTTCGTGAGCACCGTGCTCGGAAACGTGTTCATCTGGTCGGGAGCCGTGATCTATCCGGCGTACGAGGCCGGCGATGCCGCGCACGGCATCTCGCCGCTGACCGACCAGGGCATCGCGGGGTCGATCATGATGGGAGAGGGGATGATCGTCAGCCTCGCGGTGCTGAGCTGGTTCTTCCTCAAGTGGGCGGCGGATACCACCGAGCGCCAGCGCCTCCTGGATCTCGCAGAAGCGCAGGGCATCGAGCTCGACGAGGGGCGTGCCGCGCGCGCCGTGGCGGCGGGGCAGTCGAAGCGCCTCGAGGAGCGACTGCTGGCGGGCAAGCCCGACGTCCCGGGGGCCGCGAGGCCCGGCTAGGGGACGCCTGACGTCCGACAGCGCCGCAAAGCTTCCCGCGATGCCCGAGCAGCCCCGCTTGAGGCGCACGTCGATCGCGATCATCGTCCTGGCGAGCGTCATCGCCTTCTTCGCGGTGTTCGCCGTTTGGGCCAAGCGGCAGGTCCTCGAGACGAACACCTGGACCGAGACGAGCACCGAGCTGCTGGCGAACAAGGACGTCCAAGGGGCGCTGAACACCTTCCTGGTCGATGCCCTGTTCAAGGAGGTGAACGTCGAGCACCAGATCAAGAAGGCCCTGCCCGACAACCTCCAGGGCCTCGCCGGGCCGGCCGCGGGCGGTGTCCACGAGCTCGCCGGTCGGGCCTCGCTCCAGGCGCTCCAGAGCCCCACCTTCCAGAACCTCTGGGCGCAGGCGAACGCCAAGGCCCACGACGCGTTCCTGCAGATCATCGAGGGCGGCAATGAGACGCTCTCCACGCAGGGCGGCGTGGTGAATCTGGACCTGGGCAGGGTGGTCACCCAGGTCGCCCAGAACGCGGGCGTGGACATCAAGGGCAAGATCCCGCCCAAGGCCGCGAGGATCGAGCTGCTCCGCTCCGACGAGCTCGGCGTAGCGCAGGACGCGGTGAACGTGCTCAGGGTCCTGGACCTGGCGCTTCCGGCGCTCGCCCTGGCCCTGTTCGGGCTCGCGATTTACCTGCCGCGCGGCTGGCGCCGCGAGTCGGTGCGTGCGTGCGGGGTCGCCTTCGTGGCGGTCGGCATCCTGGTGCTGGTCGCCCGGAGCATCGCCGGCGGCATCGTCGTCGACACGCTGGCAAAGACTGACGCGGTGCGTCCCGCGGTCGACGCCGTCTGGGGAATCGTCACGTCGCTCCTACGTGATCAGGGGGTGGCGATGATCGCCTACGGCTCCCTGATCGTGGTCGGCGCCTGGCTCGCGGGCAAGACGGCGCCGGCCCGAGAGATCCGGCGAGCGCTCACCCCGGCGCTCACCCGCAGGGCGTGGGGGTATCCAGGGCTCGCCGTGATCGTGCTGATCTTCTTCTGGCTGGGCCCCACCTCGGGAACCAGCCGGCTGCTGCCCTCGCTCGTGCTGATCGCGCTCTTCATCGTGGGGTTCGAGGGGCTCCGGCATCAGGCGATGCGCGACTTCCCCGAGGAGACTCCCGAGCGTGCCATGGAGGAGTGGAAGGCTCGCTGGAAGCGGGTCCGCGTCTGGGTGCACGAACGGAGCCTCCGGCGCAGGGCGCCCGCCGAGGCCCAGGAAGCGGTCGCCTCCGACGCCCGCCTGGAGGCCCTGGAGCGCCTCGGGCGCCTGCGGGAGTCAGGCGTGCTCAATGCGGACGAGTTCAGCCGCGAGAAGGAACGCATTCTCGCGGCGTGACGCCCATTCCGGTGCGCATTCGAGCGCCTATGCTCCGGGCAGGGTGAGCAGTTGACGACAGGGATGGCCGGTGGATTTGAGTAGCTACGTGTTCGGGCCGCTGGTGATCCCGCGGACCCGCCGGCGGACGACGATCGTGATCGCGATCGCGATCGCGCTGTACGTCGGGTTCCTGATCGCGCGACTCGAGAACTCGGATCAGAAGAACGGGCTGCTCGGGCTCCAGGTGATCCCGATCGCCCTGGTGGCGCTGGAGCTCGGGTTGTTGCCCGGGCTGTTGATGGCCACTGCTGCGCTGGGCAGCGTCGCGATTTGGTCGGTCGCGGACGACGTCCACATCAGCGCGGGCGAGTACGTGGCACGGGGGGCCGTGTACTTCCCGATCGCGATCGCGATCGGTTGGGTTGCCGGGCGTCTGCACCTGACGGAACAGGCGCTCGAGAACCGGGAACAACGGCTCGCAACCATCGTCGAGAGCTCCACCGACGCGTTGGTGACGATGGACGAGGACGGTCTGATCCTCGCCTGGAACCCCGTCGCCGAGGAAATGTTCGGCTGGCGCCCCGACGAGGTGCTCGGCAAGGACCTCGCGGAGCTCACGATGCCGCCTCGGATACAAGACCTGATGCGGGAGGGCAAGCGGCGTTTCCTGGAGGACGACGACGCAGCCATGATCGGGCGTCGGTTCGAGAGCCGGGCGCTCACCCGGGACGGACGCCAGTTCCCGATCGAGGTCTCGATCTCCGCGGTACGGGAGTCCGACCACTGGCTCTTCCACGTCTTCGGGCACGACATCACCGAGCGCAAGGCCTCGCAGGAGGAGCGCAACCGGCTGGCGAGCATCGTCGCCTCCACAGGCGACGCGATCCTCAGCTTCACGCTCGACGGCCGGATCACGAGCTGGAACCCGGGCGCCGAGCGGATCTACGGCTACTCGCAGCGCGAGGCGCTGGAGATATCCCTGTTCGACTTCGTCCCACCCGACCGCCCGGACGACGTCGCGCCCCAATTGAAGACAGTGCAGGAGGGCGACCGAATCGTCAACGTTGACTACGACCGCGTGGGCAAAGGCGGCCGCCACGTGGAGGTGGCGGTCACGGCGACCCCGATCGAGAACGCCGCCGGGAAGATCGTGGCGGGGGCGGCGATCCATCGCGACGTCTCCGAGCGCAAGCGCCGCGAGCACTACCTCACCGCCCAGCACGGCGCCACCCGCCTCCTGGCGCAGGTTCCGGAGCTCGAGGAGGTCGGGCCGACGATTCTCCCGCTCATCGCCGGCGCCGGATCCTGGCTGTGCGGCGCCTACTGGACCGGTGCCGGGGAGGAGCTCCATTGCCACGACGCGTGGAGCGCGCCCGAGACCCGATTGCCCGTCAACCCGATCCACGAGGGAGCCGTGTGGCCGAGCGGGGACGCGCCGACGGAGCTCCAGTGGCTGACCGACGGCTGCGCCACCGGATCGCTGCCGAGTGCCGAGCAGGCGGCTCTGGGCGGCCTTCGCACGCAGCTCTGGGTGCCGATCGAGGTGGAGGGCGAGCTCTTCGGCGGCTTCCAGTTCTTCGACCGCCGCGAGCGCGAGCCCGACGAGGAGCTGCTCGGCACGCTGGCGGCGATCACGGCCCAGATCGGGAACTACGTGCGCAGGCGCCGCGCGGAGTCGGCGGCCGAGCAATCCAAGGACGAGTTCTTCGGCCTCGTCTCGCACGAGCTACGCACCCCGCTGACCTCGATCATCGGGTACGGGGAGTTGCTCGCCGAGAGCGAGGCGGATGGCCTCACCGACCAGGGCCGGCGGTACCTCGACGTGATACGCCGCAACGCGAAGCGTGAGATGCGGCTCGTCGGGGACCTGCTTCTCCTGGTTCGCATCCAGGAGGGCACGTTCAGGATCGAGCCCGAGGAGGTCGATCTGCGGCGTATCGTGGAGCAGGCCATCGAGGCAGCAAGGCCGGCCGCGGCCAAGCGGGAGATCCAGCTGACCGCGAACGCGAGCTCGACGCCCTCGTTCGAGGGCGATCCGCACCGCCTGGGACAGGTCGTGGACAACCTCCTCTCGAACGCCATCAAGTTCACGCCGAAGGGCGGGGAGGTGTCAGTGCGCCTGGGCTCGTCAAACGGCGTCGCGGCGATCGAGGTCACCGATACCGGCACCGGAATCCCGGAGGACGAGCAGGAATTCCTCTTCGACAGGCTCTACCGCGCGCCCAGCGCCGCCGCCTCGGCGGTGCCCGGCGTGGGGCTGGGGCTGACTATCGTGAAGGCGATCGTCGACGCCCATCACGGGCGGGTGACGCTCGAGAGCGAACCAGGCGTCGGCGCCACGTTCCGCGTCGAGTTGCCAGTGGACGGCTCACAACCGGAGGCCGAGGAGGCTCCTGAACAATGAGTGAAAGCACCGAGCAGGTTGGCGTCATCCTGGCGGCGGATGACGATGACGACATCCTCGAGCTCGTCTGCCTGACCCTCGAGCAGGTGGGGCACACGATGCTTCGAGCCAGCAACGGCGACGAGGCGCTCACGCTGGCGAGAGAGCAGAAGCCCGACGTGTGCGTGCTGGACGTGGTGATGCCGAGCAAGACCGGCATCGAGGTCGTCGAGGCGCTGCGCGCCTCCGAGGACACCGAAGCGATCCCAATCCTGCTGCTGACGGCGACCGTCAACGAGAAGGACCTGATTCCCGGTATCGAGAAGGACAGCGACCGCTATATGAGGAAGCCGTTCAGCCCTCGGGAGCTTCAGGACCGCGTGGCGGCGCTGCTTCGCTCTCGTTGACCGACTCCCTGAGGATCGCGCAGGTCCGCGCGATCTGATCGTTCAGCTCCTGGATCGCCTCGAGCCGCTTCTCGATCGTCTCGATCCAACGGAGGTGGCGATCCGCCGACATGGGCTCGTCCTCCTGGGAGATCAGCTCGAGGTAGCCGATCACCGGCGTGACCACGCTCCGCATCTCGACGGCGAGGTCGCCCACGTCGGCCTTGGGCTCCCGCGCGGCCCGGAGGTCAGGGCCCGTTCCGTTTGCCTGGGGGGGAGCCGGCTGTGGAGCTAGGTTGGCCACCCAGCAACTATCGGGCCGGCGAGGATGAACGACCTTGGAAGCTGGTAGGAATTAGGTATGAGAGATGGCAAGGTCCTCATCGTCGAGGACGACGATGATCTGCGTGACCTTGTGCGCACCGTGGTCGAGCGTGAGGGAATGGCCACGATCGAGGCCGCGGATGGACGCGAGGGATTGCGCCAGTTCTACGAGCACCGGCCGAGTCTGCTGATCCTGGACATCGGCCTGCCCGAGCTCGACGGCTGGCAGGTGCTCGAGCGGGTGCGCGAGCTGGGCGACGTTCCGGTCCTGATCCTCACCGCCGCCTCCGACGAGCTCGACAAGGTCCGGGGGCTGCGCCAGGGCGCCGACGACTACGTCACGAAGCCGTTCGGGCGCCAGGAGCTGATCGCGCGGGTCGAAGCCCTGCTGCGGCGGGCCGGGGACAGCGAGGTCGGCGACGAGGTGCACGCGGACGGCCTCGTGGAGATCGACTTCACGCAGCGGCGGGTCTCGATCGCCGACAAGGAGCTCGACCTCACCCCCACGGAGTTCCGCCTCCTGGCGGCCCTCGCCCGGCACCCGAACCAGGTGCTGAGCCACGACCAGCTCCTGGAGATGGCCTGGGGGGACTCGGTCAACCGCTCCCGCCAGCAGGTCAAGCTCTACATCGGTTATCTGCGGCGCAAGCTGGTGGAAGCCTGCGACCGCGACCCGATCGAGACCGTGCGGGGCTTCGGTTACCGCTACCGGCCGACCCCGGCCGACTGAGACACCTTCGTCTCCAAGCGGGGTCCGGGGCGAAAAGCCCAGGAAATCGCTCATACGAGGGACATACCGGTTTCCGCCCGGCCCCGGACCTGGAGGCCCGAACCTAGAGACATCGCGGGCCTTAGCCCCGGAAACGACCTCTCAGGAGGAAACGAATGTCTCGCATCGACGTACTCCTTCAGCATCCGAAGCGCACGCTGGGTGTGCTTGCTCTGGTCCTCGTCGCAGTTGGAGTCGCAGTTGGCTCCGGCGCGAACTTCTCGGCCTCGAGCGCCAACCCCAGCAACACGTTCACCTCGGGGACGCTGACCATGTCCAACTCAAATGACGCCGCGGCGATCCTCACCGCCAGCAACTGGAAGCCCGGCGACACCTCGACCGGAACGGTGGACATCAAGAACACCGGCTCCCTGGCGGGCACGTTCTCGCTCAGCCGTACCGCGCTGAGCGACTCGGACAACACGAACCCGCTGTCGTCGAAGATCGACCTGGTCATTCACGACTGCGGCCTGTTCAGCGGCGCCACGCCGCCCAGCTGCAGCACCGGTGGCACCGACGTGTACACGGGCACTCTCGCGGGCCTGACGTCCGCGCAGGCCCTGGGCACGTTCGCCGCCAACGACCAGCACCGTTACAAGTTCACGGCGACCTTCAACTCCGGCTCCGGGAACGTCTACCAGAGCGGCAACTCGACGGCCACGTTCACCTGGAACGCCGTCCAGTAAGCGGTTGTCCGGAGCAAGCACCAACGGAGTGATGAAGATGCGAGTCGTTCGCAAGGTGCTCTCGGGCGTCATCGTCGCGGCGGGGCTCTGCCTCGCCGCGACGATGCTCCTGCCCGTGGCGTTCGGCTACCAGCGTTACGTGATCACGAGTGGCTCGATGACGGGCACTTACGATCAGGGATCGATCGTCTTCGACAAGACAGTTCCGACTTCGGACCTGGAGGTCGGGGACGTCATCACGTACAGCCCGCCGCCGTCAAGCGGCGAGACCGGGCTGATCACGCACCGCATCTACTCGATCAAGAACCACGGCAAAGACGGGTTCTCGTACCGCACGAAGGGCGATGCGAACCCGACGCCTGATCCGTGGCGCTTCCAACTGGATCAACCGACGCAGGCCACGGTCGCCTTCGCGATCCCGTATCTCGGATACGGCATCGCCGCCCTGTCCGTGCTCCCGATCCGCATGATCATCATCGGCCTGCCGGCGCTCCTGATCGCGATCGCACTGATCGCGCGCATGTGGCGCGAGGCGGGCGAGGAAGCACGGGCACGGAACGCGGCCATTCTGGCCCGGCAGCCAGCGGCGGCGGCGCAGCAACCGCTCCAGCGGGTGCAGGCGCAGCAGCAGCCGGTGCAGCCCGTCCCAGTGCAGCCGGCGCAGCAGCCCGTGATGGCCGCTGCCCAGTCACCCCAGACCCTCGCCCCATCCTCGCAGGGGGGCGCGGTCCCGTCATGATCTCGCGCGGCCGGTTGGCAATCGCCGCCGTACTCGGCCTGGTGGCCATCGCGGCTTGGACTACCGCATCATCGGGGGCGAGCTTCACGGCGTCCAAGTCCAACCCCAGCAACAGCTTCACCGCGTCCTCGTCGTTCCCGGGGATCCGGGTCGCGAGCGGCAGCTACACGGGCACCGGAGTCGACAACCGGGCCATCACCGGCGTCGGCTTCCAGCCCGACGTCGTGATCGTGAAGTCCGACGACAACTCGGGCGTCGCGGAGATCCGCACCTCCACCATGGCCGGTGACAACACCAAGCCGATGACCGGCAACACGGCCCTGACGGCGAACCTGATCCAGAGCCTCACCTCGGACGGGTTCACGCTGGGGACGGATAACGCGGTCAACCGCAACAACCGTGCCTACGACTGGGTCGCGATGAAGTCCTACACGGGCCACATGGCGCTCGGCTCCTACACGGGCAACGGCACCAGCAAGTCGATCACGGGGCTCGGGTTCTCGCCCGAGTACGCGATGGTCCTCCCGGGCGCCAACACCGCCGCGGTGCAGCGGATGAGCGCCATGACCCGGACCTTTACCTTCGGCGCCGACACCGGCAGCACGACCGGCATCACCTCGCTCGACTCGAACGGGTTCTCGGTCGGCAACAGCACCAGCACCAACACGAACGCTGCCACCTACTACTACATCGCCTGGAATCAGGACGTCGACGAGATGCAGACGACGTCCTACACGGGCACCGGTGCCAGTCACTCGATCACCGGCGTGGGGTTCCAGCCGTCCTTCGTCATGGTCCACGCCAACGACACCACGACGGGCAGGGCCGGCGCGATGCGCTCCAGCGCCCTCTCGGGCACCGCTTCGCAGCTCTTCACCGCGACCGCCAACGAGAGCACGGGGATCACCGCCCTGGGGAGCGGGAACTTCACCGTCGGCACCAGCGCCACCGTCAACAACAGCGGGACCACCTATGACTACGTCGCGTTCAAGGACAAGCCGTGACCCGACGCTTCCCCGCTCTTTCCGCCGTCGTCGTCATCCTGGTTGCGCTTGCGGTGGCGGCCGTGGCGACAGCCGGCTGGAGGTCGGAGCCCGACGCCGCTTCGCCCCAGCTGAGCCTCGCGTCCGAGCAGCTGCGCCTGACGCAGACGCAGGCGCACAAGGCACTCATCAAGATGCCCGACGCGAAGCCCGGCCAGGTGGCCAAGGGGACGACCCGGGTGACGATCACCGGATCCAGGGCCACCGTGCAGGTGGGGGTCAAGAACCCGCGCGACATCCCCGGGCCCAACGGAGGGAAGCTCATCGCCAGCCAGCGCCTGTGGATCGACGTCAGGTGCGCGGGGTCGCCCTGCCCACACAACCGCGTCGCCTACAGGGGGCCACTGGCATTGATTGGAACCCGCAGCCTCGGCACGTGGCGCGAGGGGGCCCATCGCACCTACGCCGTGCGCGTCTGGCTGCGGCGCGGGGGCATGCCGCCGACCACGACTACGGGGGACAACCTGTACCAGCACTCCACTGCCACGTTCGGGCTCGTCTGGACCGCCACAGCCAGCTGACGGTCGGCTGCGCGGATTTGAACCGGGAGGCCCTCTGGGCAGTACCCCGAGCGAGTCAAACGCCGTAGCCTGTTACTCCAGTCGAGCAGGAGGAAGAAATGCTTCGCCAAAGATGGTCATCGTTCTCCTACCGCGCGGTGGCCGTCATCGCCGCCTTGGCCCTGATCGCCGCAGTCGCGGTCGGCTGCGGATCGAGCGGTGGCAGCACCAGCACGAGCGCGAGTGGCGGTGGGGGCGCGACGCCCGTGACCAACGCCACGACCACCTCGAAGCCCACCTCCACCACCTCGACCCAGAGCACCACCAGCACGAGTAGCAGCGGCGGCGCCGGCTGGGGCTAGAAGCGTCCACAGCCACCGGCGACGCGCCGGGCGGGGAGCAGGCGTTCCCCGCGCCGCTGTTCCTGGGCCTCGCGGTCGCATCCATCGGGGGGCCGCTGGCGCTCGGGGCGCTCTACCTCCCCGTGCCGCTCGGCGACGCGGTCGTCTCGTCCGGGCTGGCAACGGTCATCGCAATCATCGCCTTCTCGGCTCCCGTCGCGATCTGGGTCCTCTACTCTCGCCGCATCGCGTCCACCGGCGGCCTCACGGCATTCGTCGAGGCGGCGGCCGGGACGGGGGTCGCGCGGGTCCAGGCGGCGATCTGGGCCGTCAGCTACGCGCTCTACCTGCCGTTCACTGTCACCGACGTCGTCTACGACCACCTGCCGGTCGTCTTCCCGGGCCTCACCGGCTGGCGCACGGAGCTCGAGCTCATCCTGCCCGTGGCCATCACCGTGCTCGTCCTCCTCAGGGTCACCGTGGCGCTCGTGCTGCTGCTCATCTCGGCCGTTGTCCAGCTCGGGCTGCTCCTCGCGCTGGGGGTGATCGAACTGTCGAACGCCGCACAACCGGCCCACTCACTGGCGCCGCACGTGGGAGCCAGCACGCTCTTCGACGGCGGGCTGGGGTTGAGCCTCCTCTTCGTGTGCGCGAGCCTGCCGCTCTTCTTCGGCAGCGAGGTGCGCGGCGGCACCCGGACGATCCGCGTGGCGATCGTCGCGGCGTTCTGCCTCGTGAGCGCCTACCTGCTGGTGGTGGCGATCCCGTTCGCCCAGATGCCGCCCGAGCTCAGATCGGCGGCGATCCCCGGCATGGCGATCGCCGACGCTTATTCCAGCCACACGCTGGCCGTTGCCATTGGCCTGACGACGGTGATCAGCATCGTCGGGATCATCGTGATCGAGTTCCTCGCCCTCGGGCGGCTCGCGAACTATGTGCTCGGCGTGCCGATCAGGACCGCGCTCGCCGTGATCGCCGTGCCGTTCATCGCCATCGACGCGATCAGCCTGATCAACCCGGAGAAGATCTACGAGCAGCTGCTGCGCCCCTCCCTGATCGCCCTGTTCACGGCCCAGGCGATCGTCTTCCTCGTCTACCCCCTGTACCGCCGAAGGACCGACCCACAGAAGTGGCTCGTGCCGACGGTCGTGGCGCTCCTGGCCGCGGCACTGATGATCTACGGCCTCTACCACGCCAGCTTCGACCCGCTCGCCACGTAGGCCCCTGGAGCTGAGCCTGATAGAGATTGATGCGTGCGCGTTTCAGCTAAAGCCGACTATGCGGTCCGGGCCGCAATCGAGCTGGCCTCCGGATTCGAGTCCGGGCCGATGAAGGGCGATCAGATCGCGGCGGCCCAGGACATCCCGGTGCGCTTCCTCGAGAACATCCTCGGCGACCTGCGCCACCACGGCCTGATCGAGAGCCGCCGCGGCGCGGAGGGCGGCTATTGGCTCAGCAGGCCGCCCCAGGAGATCACGATCGGCGAGGTGATGCGTGCCGCCGAGGGGCCGCTCGCCAACGTGCGGGGAGAGAGCCCCGACGAGCTCGAGTACAAGGGCTCGGCGACGCCGCTCCGCGACGTCTGGGTGGCGCTCCGCAACAACGTCAGGGGCATCCTGGATGACGTCACGCTCGCGGACGTCATCGCCGACCGGATCCCGTCCGGCGTCAAGGAGATGGGCAAGAAGCCCGACCTTCGGGCCTACTGAGGCCCTACGCGGCCTGGAGCTCCTCGGTGGTAGGGCGGCCGTTCCGATCGAACACCTTCGCCCGGCTGGGCCGGACGTAGACGATCTGGCCCTTCTCGAGCTCGAGCTGCTCGGCCTCGGCCTGGGTGATCTGCGCCCAGAGGCTCTCGCCCTCGGCGAGGACGAGCTCTACGCGGACCTCGAAGCCCAAGTGGACCAGGTGCTCGATCATCGCCTCGTCGGCGC
>DASQCL010000126.1:0-8231 GCA_035634715.1 Solirubrobacterales bacterium | reverse complement strand
AAGTTCGCGCTCGGCTATTAGCCTGCAAATCGGGCATTTTCGCTCAAACTTGGTCCCGAAGTGGTCCCGGTCGGCGCTCCGCCACCGGTGGGGAGGGTCGCCGGTGAAACCGCGTAATCCCGCTAACCGCCGCATGGCTCGCTGCGAAAAGAACTCCGAAATTTCGGGCGCCGATGCTGCAGCGGGAGTAGCGACTTCATCGCCTTGACTCGCCCCGTCGTGGGTGAGAGGCTTGGGACATATGAGGGGCTTGCCGGGGGGGCAAGCGCCTGCCCGCTGGTCCAACAGGGAGGTCCAACATGCGTCAGATGAGACAGGGCCGAACAGGCGATAGGCGGCGTGGTTGGCGCACCGGATGGATGAGTCTCCTCGCCGCAGCGCTAGCGGCGTGCGCCGCCTTGCCCGCGGCCGCCTCGGCCCAGCAATGGAGCCAGCCCCTAGACCTCTCTGCACCGGGCGCGATCGCGCGAGACCCAGGTTTCTTCTTGGACCGCCCACCGCTCGACAAGCCGCCGGACGTCGGCCTCGACGCCAACGGGAACGCAACCTTCGCCTGGATGCGCCTGGACGCCACGCAGTCCTGTGTGCCTGGAGACGGCGGATGCTGGCAAGTCCAGGCGGTCCGTCGATCAGCGTCCGGCGTGATGGGCGAGGTTCGAACCCTCTCCCCGGTCTCAGGCATTTCGGCGGTTAATCAGCAGGTACAGGTGGCAGCGAACGGCGACGCGGTCGTCGCTTGGGAGCAGCCCGGGCACACCGACGAAGAGCGAATCGTCGCCAGGGTCCGCAGGGCGTCGACAGGGGTCTGGGGCCAGCCCCGCTACATATCCGGCGAAATTCCTCTTCACTCCCCAAACGCGGACGCGTCGTTCGACCTGAAGATGAACGCCCAGGGAGATGCTGAGTTCGCGTGGCTGCAGACCACGAACGGGCGTAACGCTGGTCGGGTGTTCGTGCGCTCGTGGTCGCACACCGGCAGCCTGGGACCGAAGACGAGCGCCGGCGTCGGCGAAGTTGGTAGCCCGCGGGTCGCGGTGCTCTCGGATGGCGCCGCGATCGTGGCGTGGACCTCTCAGGACGGCGAGACCTGCGGAACCCATCCCTGCGTTCAGCTTCACGCGCGTCCGATCTCGGCGGCTTCGGTCCTCGGGCCAACCGAGGAGGTCTCGCCCCCTGACCAGAGGGTGGTGCGTGGGACCCAGCGCCTGGCTGTCAACACGGCGGGCGCGGCGCTGTTCGCATGGCAGCAGGAGGATCCGTCCGGATGCCCCTACCCGGCGCCCACCCGCTGCTCTCGGGTTTTGGTCCGAGGGCGCTCCGCGACCGGAGAGTTCGCCCCCCGACAGATCGCATCGGAGGGCTCGGGTCTCCTCCCGATCGATCTTCAGCTCGGGCTCGATGGCGACGGGGGGTCGGTGGTCGTCTGGCTCGAGAGCAAACAAGTGAGGAACGAGTCCTGCTTCCATGCCTGCTCCCTGCAACTCGTGGAGCGTTCGGCCGCCGGCGATCTCAGCCCGGTCCAGACGATCACAACGAGCCCCGGCGGGGTCGATCAGTTCGCCCCGCGTTCCCCAGAGTTGCAGCTCGCCCCGAACGGTGATGGTCTATTGACCTGGCTGGCCGGCGACGGCGACCTCGACGGTTGCCCGACATGGGACTGGGGATGCATGCGCATGCGGACGATGGACCGGGCGCCCGATGGGAGCCTCGGTCCGATCGAGACGGTCTCGCCGGGAGGTCAGGACGCGATCAGTTCACAGATCGCGCTCGCCCCGAACGGCACCGCGGCCGCCGTCTGGGGCGTCGGAGATCTCGGCTACCAGCAGCCCGCAGCACCGGAGTATGTGCAGGGCGCCGTCCGCGCCGCGCCGGGCTCGCCGTGACCTAGGTCAACCCGATCCGCCCCCTATTCGGATCATCACTTCTGCTTTGCGCGAAAGCAGAAGTGGCCGCTGCCAGCCGGTTGGAGCACGGCGACGTAGAGCTGGAGCTTCCACAATCAGCCTGATCAATCCCCAATGCCAGGAGATGCGGATGGCGAAAGAGTTAGAACCCGCAGCACAACAGCTGGAGCAACTTGCGCAGATCCCCGAGGACCAGCCAGTCGCGATGATCAACCTGCTCCAGTTCAATCAGCCCGACGGGGTTGAGCATTACGAGCGCTACGCCCGCGAGGTCCAGCCTCACCTGGAGCGAGTCGGCGCGACTGCGATCTACGCCGGCACTTCGGAGGCATTGGTGATCGGTGAGGGCCTCCGCCCTTGGTGGGACGCCGTTCTCGTCGTTCGCTATCCGACGCGGCAGGCGTTTATGGACATGGTGACCGGCGAGGGATACGCGGATGTGCACGAGCATCGGTCAGCGGCACTCGAGCGTGCTGAGCTCATCGCCACCAGCGCATGGGAGATCGGGCCCTAAGACCGAGCCGGTGCCGGCTTCCAATATCGGCGAGCATTGTCGTGTGAGCGATTCCCAGGGCTTCCGAACGCCGGACACGAAACCCGGCGTCGTCGTGGTCACCGACAGCACGCCGTACCTGCCTCGGGAGTTAGTGGATCGATGGGGAATTCTTCAGGTCAGCCTTCATGTGGGCTGGGACGGCGACCTACGCCCCGAGCAGTCCTACGTCGACCTCGAAGCCTTCTACGCGCGACTCCGCGACTCCACGTCGCTTCCCACGACCTCACAGCCCTCCGTCGGAGACTTCCGCGCCTGTTATGAACCGCTTGTAGGCGCCGGCCGCGATGTCGTCTCAGTCCACCTGGCCAGTGGCTTGTCGGGAACGTTCGAGAGCGCGTCGGAGGCCGCGCGGATCATGGCCGACAACGGATGTCCGGGCCGCGTCGAAGTTGTCGACGGCCAAACCGGTGCCGGCGGGCTCGGGTGCCTCGTGGTCACGGCTGCGCGGGCGGCCGAGCGAGGAGCCGAGCTCACCGTCGTCGCGGAGGCGGTGCGCCAGGCTCGTGAGCGGCTCGAGATCTGGTTTTGCCTCGACACCCTTGAGTACCTGCGCCGCGGCGGTCGCATCGGAGCCGCACAGGCGATGCTTGGGTCGGCGCTGAAGGTCAAGCCGATCCTGACCTTTGGCAGTGAGATCACACCGGTCGGACGCGTGCGGACCCGACGGCGAGCGCTGGAGCGGATGGAGGACTACCTGCGCGAGCTACACGATCGCGGTGCCGAGGATTGGGTGGTGCAGCACGCGCAGGCGCCCGAGGACGCCGCGCATCTCGTGGCCCGGGGGCGGGCCATCCTCGGGACGGAGCCGCTCTTTTGCACACAGGTGGGGCCTGTGCTTGGCGCCCACCTTGGCTCAGGAGTGTTGGTCGGAGGGGTAACTGGTGATGAGGGCGGTTCCGTGACCGGAACGAGCATCGCCGCGGCGGGGCCTGGCCCCACCGCGGCGATGATGATCTAGAGCACCTGGCGAACGTCTCGCATCGTTGGCTGGGTGGCCCTGACTCCGGGTGCCTGGCCTACTGGACCGCGTTCCAGGTGAACGTGGCCTGGGAGTTGGCGCCCTGGTAGACGTTCCCGGCGGAGCTGTCGAAGGTCGCCGCGAACTGGTACCGGTGCTTCTCGTTTGCGGCAAACGTGCCGAGCGCGACGTTCGAGGTCATCGCGGTGAGGGTTCCGGTGTACTTGACCGGGTCACCGGCGTCGCAGGTCGGCGCGCCGCTTGAGAAGTCGCCACAGTCCTTGACGACGAGGTTGATCTTGTCGGACATCGGGTTCGCGTTGTCCGAGTTGCTGAGCGCCGTACGGCTGAGCGAGAACGTGCCGGCGAGCGAGCCGGTGTTCGCGATGTCAACGGTGCCCGTCTGCGTGTCGCCCGGCTTCCAGTTGCTCGCGGTGAGGACCGCTGCGGCGTCGCTGGAGTTGGACATGGTCAGCGTCCCCGCGGTGAACGCATTGCTGGGGTTCGCGCTCGAGGCCGAGAAATTCGCGCCGGATCCGACGGCGATCCCCACGGCGATGAGGACGAGCGCGAGCACGCCAAGCGTTCGCTTGGGGTGTATGAGAAGGACGTCGATGCGAGACATTTGGCTCTCCTAGTTGCTTGCTCTTGGGGCGCTGGCCCCGCTTACAGGACAAACATCGGAGAGCCCGGTCGGCTGGGGGGCCGAAACCGGTATGAGGTCCGTATGGCCGGATGGCAACCGCAGCTGCCGACCAGCACGTTCGCTACCCTGCTCGCTCGAGCACTGGAACAAGCCGAGTCCTCGTCGCCCAGATGACGAGGAGCGGGGGATCCAATTCCGGGGCTAACCCGCCCGAATTCGGGCGGGGGCGCAGGCTCCTTTAGCGCCAGCCCGTCAGCTAACCCCGCAGGCCGACGAAGGAGACCGATTCATGCTCCCCAACCTGCTTCGCATCCGACGCCCGCGAGTCGCCGCGGCGGTCGCCGCTGCCTGCATCGGCGCGCTCGTCCTCGCGAGCCCGAGCGCCATGGCAAACAGCGGCGGTACCGGAACGACCGACCCGTCGCCGACGGTCAAGGGCCACAAGGCCAAGCTCGTCCACGGCAAGGCGGTCGCCCCGAAGTCGGCGCCGCGCCGGGTGAAGGAGGTCATCGCGGCCGCCAACGACATCGCCAAGGGCAAGGGCTACTGCAGCGGCGGCGGGTACTCGAGCTGGAAGTCCCCCTGCTACGACTGCTCCAGCTCCGTCAGCTATGCCCTTCACGGCGGGCACCTGATCAAGCACGCCAAGCCGCCGAGCGGCCTGAAGACATGGGGCAAGCCGAGGAAGGGGGCGTGGATCACTGTCTACGCCAACCCGAGTCACGCCTTCATGACGGTCGCGGGCCTGCGGTTCGACACGGCGGACACCAAGGGAGCCGGCCCGGGCTGGGCGCAGGGCATGGGCTGGGAGAAGACCCAGTCACACGTCAAGCGCCACAAGGGCGCTCTCTAGCTGGCTACGCGCCGGGTTTTAGGGCCGGTTCATCGAAGGGCGTAGCCTGTTTGATGGAAGCGGGCACCTGGATGAGCTATCTGCGTCGCATCTCAACTCGCAGGCTCCTGGCTCTCAGCGCCGGAGTCTTGGTCGTCGGCGTCGCGACGGCCGCGATCGCTCTGGCCGCGACCGGCGGCGGGCCGACGCCTCCCCCCAAGCCTCTTCCCAACGCCGTCCATGACGCCCTGGCCGCTCCACGGGTTGCGGGGATCTCGGCCCGGATCGAGTTCACCAATCACCTGCTCACCTCCGACAGCGTGCAGGGCTCCGACCCCCTGCTGACCGGCGGCTCGGGGCGGCTGTGGGCGACCCCCGACGGCGACCTGCGGCTTGAGCTCCAGTCCGACTCGGCTCGCGGCGACAGCGAGATCGTCGTCAACGGCCGGCACTTCCTCGTCTACAGCGGCGACACCCGCAGGGCGTATCGCGGCACGCTGCCGCGGGACACCGGCAAGCCCGCCGGAGGCGCCCGATCCGAAGGCCCGCCGTCGGTCACTCGGATTCGCGGGGCGCTCGGGAAGCTCGGCAAGCACCTCAAGCTGAGCGGTGCGATGCCCACTGACGTCGCCGGCCGCCCGGCCTACAGGGTGCGGATCTCGCCCAAGAGCCACGGCGGCCTCCTCGGCGGCGCCGGGCTCGCCTGGGACGCCGTCCACGGCACGCCTCTGGAGGCGGCGGTCTACGCGCGCGGGTCGAGCTCGCCCGTGCTCGAGCTCAAGGTCACGGACATCTCCTTCGGGTCCGTCTCCAGCTCGGTCTTCGACATCACTCCGGCACCCGGGACGAAGGTGGACAACCTCGGCACCATCACCGGGGACCACTCCTCCGGGCACCAACGAGCCCACGCCCAGGTCACGGGATCGTCAGCGGTCGCGCCCAAGCTCAACTTCCGGATGCGCGCGCCCAACACGCTCGCGGGCATGCCGCGGCAGAGTGTGCGCTTGATCCGTGGCGAGAAGTCGAACGGGGCCCTCGTCACCTACGGCCACGGGCTCGACGGCGTCGCGGTCGTCGAGTATCCGGCGTCCCATGCGGCTCACGCAAAGGCTCCGGCAGCGGGCGGCGACCTCACCCTGCCGAAGGTCTCCCTGGGAGGCGTGTCCGCCGACGAGCTTCAGACTCCGCTGGGCACGGTGCTCCACTTCAAGCGCGACGGCGTGGAGTACGTGGTCGCCGGCTCCGTCACCCGCGGCGTCGCCGAGGCAGCCGCAAGGGGTCTCTAGCCGGTGCCCGAGGGCCCGGCGGCGGGTGGCGCGCCGCCGATTGAAGTTCGCGGCCTCACCAAGCGCTACGGCGAGATCGTGGCCGTCGACGGAGTCGACCTGACGATCGAGCCGGGGGACGTCTTCGGCTACCTGGGCCCGAACGGGGCGGGCAAGACGACGTCCCTGCGCATGATGCTCGGCCTGATCCGCCCGACCGCCGGGTCCGTGCGGGTGTTCGGGCGCGACCCGCAGGTGAGTGTCGCCGCGCTCGATGGTGTCGCCGGCTTCGTCGAGGCGCCGTCCTTCTACCCCTACTTCAGCGGCCGCAGGAACCTCGAGCTGTTCGCCGCGCTCGACGGGCCCGCCATTGGCTCGGCGGCCCGGATCGATGAGGTGCTCGAGGTGGTCAGCCTCCGCGACCGTGCCAAGGACAGGGTGCGCGGCTACTCCCACGGCATGCGGCAGCGCCTGGGGATCGCGGCGGCCCTGCTGCGGAGCCCGCGCCTGCTGATCCTCGACGAGCCCACGACGGGGCTCGATCCGGCGGGGATGCGCGACATGCGAGAGCTCGTCCTCGACCTGGCCGCGCGGGGCATCACCGTGCTGCTCTCCAGCCATCTCCTGGTCGAGGTGGACGAGCTGTGCAACCGGGTGGCGATCGTCCGCAAGGGCTCGATCGCCTACGAGGGCTCGCTCGCCGAGCTCAGGCAGACGGCCGGGCTCAGCTACCTGGTCCGCACGACCGACGACGAGCGCGCGCGGGAGATCCTGTCCCGGCAGCCGAACGTCCGAGCCATCGAGACCGACGCGTCCGGAGGGCTCTTCTTCAAGGCCGCAGACGAACGGAGCGTCGGCGACTTCTCGCTCGGCCTCGCCGAGGCGGGCATCGGGGTCCTCGAGCTGAGTCCCAAGCATGCGACGCTGGAGGAGCTCTTCTTCCGCCTCACCGAGGACGGGGCCTCGCCGGCGCCGGACGCCGCCGAGCCCGCCGAAACGCCGGTGGCCGCCTGATGCCCAGCATGTTCGCCATCTACCGGTGGGAGCTGAGAAAGCTCCGCGCGCAGAAGCGCACTTACCTGGGCCTCGGCGCGGCGGCCGTCATCCCACTCATCTTCGTCATCGCGCTCGTGACCCAGGGCGGCGAGCCCCGGGACGTCGTGTTTGGCCGCTACGTCCACGACACGGGCCTCGCGATCCCGCTGGTCCTGCTGCTGTTCGGCTCGATCTGGATGTTTCCGCTGATCACCGCGCTGGTCGCCGGCGACATCGTCGCGGCCGAGGACCGCCACGACACGCTCAAGGCGATCCTCACCCGCTCCGCCGAGCGCCATCAGATCTTCGCCGCCAAGGCCCTGGCCGCCGCGAGCTACGCGATCGCCGCGATTGCGATCACGGGCGTCGTCGCGCTCGTCGCCGGCATCCTCGCCTCGGGCTTCAACCCGATCACGAGCCTTTCGGGAACGGAAGTGTCCGCGCCGCACGGGCTCGCCCTGGTCGGCGCAAGCATGCTCGTGTACCTGCTTCCGATCCTCGCGATCGCCTCGATCGCGCTGCTGCTGTCGACCGCCCTCCGGAACAGTGGGGCGGCCATCGTCGGCACGCTGATGTTCTCGCTCCTCCTGCAGCTCGTCGACATCCTTCCGGGGCTCTCGGCCCTGCACCCGTACCTCCTCAGCACGCAGTTCAACGCCTGGCAGGGGTTCCTGCGGACCCCGGTCGACTGGGCGCCGATCGTGCGGGCTGTGTGGATCTGCGCGCTGTACGCGGTCCCGGCCCTGGTCGCGGCTGGGCTCATCTTCCTGCGCCGCGACGTCGCGAGCGAGTAACTGTCCGCAATCTGACCGTCCACCGCTACTTCCGGGGGTTGCGGTGTGTTCTCCACACGTGGAGCTGACCACCGGTCAGCACGGACCAGCACCGATAACCGGGGAGACGGCATGAGGGCGATGACTGGGACGGGGCCGGCCACGAAGGGGCTGGGCCATCAGCGTGCACGGACGTCGTTCGTTGCAGCGGCGGTGCTCGTCACCGGCGCGATCGCGAGCGTGCTCATCGGGACGACCGGGG
>DASQCL010000125.1:0-2587 GCA_035634715.1 Solirubrobacterales bacterium | reverse complement strand
CGGGAGCGCGACCTCGAGGGTTCTAACCGAGAGCATCCGTCTCGTCGCCGGCGACGTGCTGACGGACGCGTGACGGAGGGTTAGTCCGGTACTTCGTCGAAGGAAAGGGAGGGTCACCCGTTGCGATAGTGAGGGGGTCTCACCCCGTGTTACAGGGAAGTCGTGGGTGGTTCCCCCGAACCTGCTCGACAACCCGCCATCCGACTGAAACCAAGGAGTAAGAGATGGAATCACCGCAGAACACCGCCACCACGCTAGCCCGCAGTGGGTTCGATCGAGGCCGGCTCGTGGGCGCCGCGGCGATCGCGTTCGTGGTGTTGGTGGTGATAGAGAACGCGGTGTTCGCGGCAACGGGCGCGCAGACCTACGACGCTCCGATCGAGAAAGTGCTGGCCTACTACGCGGCCAACCGCGACGCGGTCGCGATCATCTCCGGTCTGGTGGCCCTGTACCTGCCGCTGCTGCTCGTGTTCGTGACGGGCCTGCACGGCCTCGTGGAGCGGCGAGGCGGAGCGGGCGCCGACTGGTCGCGCCTCGCCTTGGCCGCTGGCGCGACGGTGTCGGCCATCTTCGTGCTTGTCAACGTCCTGCAGATCGGGCTCGCGCTCTCCGCCGGCGGGCTCGCCGAGCCGACGCCCGCGTTCGGGCTCGTCTGGCAGATTCACGCGGCGGCGTTCGCGCTGGCGCTGCCGATGCTTGGCACCACCTGCATCGGCTCGGCCCTCGCCGCGCACGCGAGCGGGCTGACTCCGGCTTGGCAGCGCCTGCTGGGCATGGTGGGCGGGAGCCTTCTGCTCGCTGCGGGGCTGGGCAACCTCGCGATCGCCGACGGCTCGCCGCTGATCTTCGTCGGGCTCCTAGGGTTCGTCGCCTGGCTCGTCTGGCTGCTCGCGACCGGCGTGCGCCTCGTCCGGTCGTGACCGAGATGACGGCGGCGGCGCCAAGGTCGCGCACGCGGGCGAGGACTCCATGGAGGGCCGCCCGGGGATGGCAGCCACAACCTCGATCTCGACCACCCGTGCGTATGCACGCCCAGACCTGCCGCCACTCCGGCGGACGGACCGCTCCTCTGGAAAAGGGATCCGATGACCATCCGAACGAACATCCGGAACCTGCTCGATAACCCGCCGATCCCGGTGCAGGCCAAGCTCGCCGCCGCATGGACCAGCTTCAGTTCCTCTACATCTACGTCGACTACTTCCGTGCTCCGCGTGGTTAGTTGTTTGACGCTTCGGTGTTTGGGACGATCGGGGCATGGCGAATCGTCCTGCGCCCGCGTTGTTGCTTCGTGACGGTGACCGTGAGGAACTGCTGCGTCTGACCCGCTCGTCCAGGGCGCCGGCGGGTCTGGCGCTGCGGGCCAGAATTGTCCTGCTGGCCGCGGATGGGGTCTCGAACACGACGATCGCCGACGGGGTCGGGGTGTCGCGCCCGACGGTGATCGCCTGGCGGGACCGGTATCAGGCCAAGGGCATCGCAGGCCTGCACGACGAGGACCGGTCGGGGCGCCCTCGCCGGATCGACCGGGCGAAGGTGATCGCGGTGACGTTGGCGCCGCCGCCGAAGAAGTACGGCGTCACGCACTGGTCGAGCCGGCTGCTGGCCCGGCACCTGAAGATCTCCGATCACGCCGTGGCGAGCATCTGGCGCGAGCACGGCGTGCGGCCGTGGCGCTCCAAGAGCTTCCGGTTCTCCACCGACCCCGAACTGGAAGCCAAGGTCGTCGACGTCGTCGGGCTCTACCTCGACCCGCCCGAGAACGCGATCGTGCTCTCGATCGACGAGAAGTCCCAGATCCAGGCCCTGGACCGGACCGCGCCGGTCCTGCCCACTCAGCCGCACCTGATCGAACGCCGCTCCCACGACTACGTCCGCCACGGCACCACAACCCTGTTCGCCGCCCTGGAGGTCACCACCGGCAAGGTCACCGCCGCGCTAAAGCCCCGCCACCGCCACAGCGAGTTCCTCGCGTTCCTCAAGCAGGTCGAACGCGCCTACCCGCCCTGTCCCGACGCCGGGCAATTGCACCTGGTGATGGACAACTACGCAGCCCACAAGCACCCCAAGGTCAAAGCCTGGCTGGCCGAGCACCCCCGCATCCACGTCCACTTCACCCCGACCCACGCCTCCTGGATGAACCTCGTCGAGGCATGGTTCTCCCTCGCCGAACGCCAAGCGATCCACCGCGGCACCTACACCTCAGTCAAAGACCTCAACGCCAAAATCCGCGCCTACATCGACGGCTGGAACAACCGCGCCCACCCGTTCAACTGGACTAAGACCGCCGACCAGATCCTCACCAAGGCCAACCGTCAGAAGATCTCAAACGCGGAGCACTAGCATCAGCGCATGAGAAACTGGCTGGCTCGAAGCCAGATCCGGCAGCGGCCCATGCTCGCCGTCTACGCGGGCCTGCTCATTCCCCTTCTGGGTTTCCCCCCGTAGCGTGGACACATCGCCTTTAAAAGGAGGACGGCGATGGCAGAGACACGCAGGAAGTTCGACGCGGATTTCAAGGAGGGCGCGGTCCGGCTGGTCCGGGAGACCGGCCGCCCGATCGCGCAGGTCGCCAAGGACCTGGGGATCA
>DASQCL010000124.1:0-8107 GCA_035634715.1 Solirubrobacterales bacterium | reverse complement strand
ACTAGGACGCCGGATTCTCAGTCCGGAAACCGGGGTTCGAATCCCCGTAGCGGTACTTCCTCGAACGGCAGAAGGGGCAACGCGTCCTCGGTTCGCGGAATCCGCCCGCGAGGGCAAGGACACTGGGCCCCAAGCGGGTCCAGCCTGCTGAACGTCGAGTGTGGGGGAGGCAAGCCGTAGCTCCACCGGTGGGGCTACTGGCTAAGCGGGCCTCGGAACGCCAACGCAAGGATGGCGCTACGGGGGATGGCAACATTCACACTCGTATCGCCACACACGCCCGGGGCAAGTTCTATTTCCACGATCTCCCCTTCCAGGTCAGCTTTTGCGACCTTCCCCGAGAAAGTCGAAGGCCCCGACCCACAGGTCCTCTGCATGCTGGCGGCGCCGTTCGAGGTGAGCGTGATCAAGGCGGTCTCCCGCCCCGACGTGTCCTCGCTATACAGGGCCGACAGGAATGCAGCCACCGTCAGGAGAGCCGCGACCGCGGCCACCATCTGGGCTCTTCGCTGCCAACCATCTATCTTTGCCCGCTCGGCACGTACGCCGTCGAGCACCGCCTTCGTTAGCGCCTCGTCACTGCTCGTCGGCAGCGGGTTTATCTCGAACGGAGAAGACACCGCGTGCAGGAACAGTGCGGCTGCGGCAAGCCAAGCCACCAGTGCGGCAACGGTGAGAGCCTGCACACCAGGTGGCTGCGTGTCTACGCCACCCAATAGGCCCGCCGCCATGAGGGCTATCGCTATAGCGCTGACGATTCCGTAGGCTGCCTGCGCTCGGGCTCTGGCGGCGTCGGCATTAGCCATGACCCGGGCGTAGTGCTCTCTTATGACGACAGCTCGAACGCCCTCAGCCGTGCTCATCGCCCGAGCCTAGAACGCGTGGTCACGTAGCACTCCGCAGGTCAACGAGCGGAGGACAGCGGAGGCCTCGGTTGCTGGCAAGAACCTCAACTGAGCACGGGCTTCGTCGAGAAGTCGGGCTGCCAGTTTCTCTCCGAACTGAAGTACCCCCGATGCCAAGAGGTTTCGTCGTGCCTGCTCAACCTCGTCGTCACTCAGCTCGCCCGAAGTTGGCAGTCCAGCGTACGTGCCGATCCCGTTGGCATATGCGCTGAGCACCGTGACACGGCGTTGACGCAGATCTGACGCGGCTCTCCGGCCGACCTCTTCACCTGAGAGGTTCCGCATGTCGTTGAGTACCTGAAATGCCGTGCCGAGCTTGCGTCCGAAACTCCTCAGCGCGGAAGTTTCAGGCGGGTGACCGCCACCTATGATGGCTCCGATGTGGCATGCCAGACCCGCCAGGCTGCCAGTCTTTTGCTCCTCGACCTCGATGCGATCCTCTGCGCTGTAGCGCTGCTCAGTGGGATCGATGTCCTCGAGCTGGCCCACTGCCATTTCCCGGACGACATCGGTCGCCGCGCGCAGGCAATCGGTGCTGAGTGCGGGGGGCGTCTCCTCGCCGATCTGCGTTAGCCCTGTAGTCCAGAGCCAGTCGCTGACGCCGAGCGCGGTGGAAACCCCGTACACCGTATGGAGGGATGGCTGGTCGCTCCTTACCGCGTCGCCGTCCGCGATGTCGTCCCGGATGACTGACGACTTGTGCAGGAACTCGACCCCTACCGCCGCACCTAGCGCCTCTCGCCAATTCCCACCTACCGCCGCGCATGCCAGCAGGCACCCCACTGGTCTGGTGCGGTGTCCTGTGCGCACCGCGTAGCCGATCTGATCGCGGTGTGGCTCGAAGTCCTCGACGATGTTCAGCAGAGCCACCTCAAACTCCCGCGCCAAGGTCGCCGCGTAGGCGTCGGCACCTGTACCCGGCTCCGCGCCCACTACGGGTACTCCTCCCCTCCGAAGCGCGCCAGGGCGCCCGCGTAGATCGGGTTACGGGGAACGAGATATCCCTCGTCGTTGCGCGCGACGCCGGTAACGATCGCGTAGTTATGAATCGGATCCGATCCGTCGTATGGGAGGCTTCGATCGAGGATGCGGGGCACTTGCGCACGAAGCTCATCGTCCTCGTCTACGAATCGGGTCAGGTCTTCCAGATGTCCATTTGCGCCGCTGCGGAGTTCCTCGAGGGCGGAGTCGAAAGCTGTGTTGCGCGCGTCTGCGCCGGCGGAGGTTTTTTGAACGGCCTCAAACAGGTGCTGGACGTAGTAGGGCTGACCGCCGGTTTCGGAAAACGCTCGCTGGGCATAGCGAGCGGCGTCGTGATCGAGGCCCAGAGACGCCAGCTCGCCGACCTCCTCCTCCGTCAAATCTTCCGGGTTGATCTCATTCGAGACGTTGAAGGGCGAGTTGAGATTGTCGATCATCCGATTGGGACGAAACGTCCCGGCAAATGCGAAAACGAGTCGCTCCGCGACAGAGTCCGGACGGCCGCGGCTGTTGTGGATAGCCCGGAGCTGTGAGAAGAAAGGCCGGCGAAACGGAGCGGGCACTCCTCCAGCCTCATCGATGAGGATCGCCAAGTTCGGAAACTCCGGCGTGGCGACCTCTTGCAGCCAGTAGTCGAGCTGCTTGCGCCGCCTCTTTTTTCTCGGCCGGATGAACTCCGTACCTATCTCACTGGCGAGCCTTTCGGCAAACCATTCTAGGAACTGCGCATATTGCTGGTCCGGCTCACCATAAGCCTGAACGTCGATGAACGCACAGGAGTAGCCGCTCTCATTCAGTCGTGACTGAATGCGCCTCAGCGCACTGCTCTTGCCGTACTTGCGTGGGCCAAGTAGCGAGACCCAGCTGCCGGCCGAGAGCTGCACCAGGGTGTCACGCTCGAACTGGCGCACCACATATGCCTCCTCTGCCGGCGACATGGTTCCATTTGGTTTGAACGACACGCGCGGAGGCATTGCCGACTCAGCCGGCGCCACTACTGACTCAGCTCCTGGGCCACGCTGCCTACTTCGGCGGTACGCTGGAGCGCTTCGGGCATCCACTCCGCACGAAATACGAGTGTGTCCTGCTCGATCTGGAGGATGCCATAAAGATCGAGCATGCGAAGACTGTTATGGAGGATGGTGTTGTCGTGAGGCACATTGCGCCTGTCGAGCTCCGTGCTGAGCTGCGGCTCAGTTAATGCTCCGGCGGCCGCCAGATTACACAAAGATCGCTCTAGTAGAGTGACCTGTCCGCGATACGTCTCGAGATACTCTTCGCGGTAGTCGGTCGATTCAGTGACCGTCTTGGCGTCCTCAAGGCTGAGCGTCCCACGGATTTCCGGGTCCCGTTCATTGAGCAAGCTGACCAGCGCGCTCCCCAGATATTGCACCAGCCGTGGATGGCCGCTAGTTCGCCGCCAGGCATGGTCCAGGAGTGCCTGCGCATCGGCTAGCTCGACCTCTAGATGCGCTAGAGGCCGGACGAGAAGCTGGTCGGCATCCTTGCGCGCAAGCTGGCGGACGGGTATGGGGCGGCAGAAGTTCCAGTGGGGCGAGTCGGGTGACCAGAGCCTGCCGGCAATCGTCCGCTCCCCGGCCAGCACGAATTGCGCTGCGCCTTCCTGAGAAAGAGCCCGGCACGACTTGAAGAAGGCCTCCGGCACGAGCGGATTCTCGTGCTCTAGGTCCCATTTGAGGAACTGGTCGACCTCGTCCAGCAGGATTACGATTGGACCGTCACCGTCTCGTGCACGGATCTCCCGCACGAGCGAGGTAATCCAGGAGGGACGGAAGTCCTCCGGTGGATCGACCCGCCACTTGTCCGCGATGAGGTCGGCGAAGGTATCCCAGTTGCTGACGGTCTGCAGGTCGGCGTAGAGCACCGTCCATTCGTCTGCCGACAGCGTGCGTTCGATGTGCTGAAGCAGTGAGGTCTTGCCGGTTCGGCGCCCTCCGAGGAGCGCTGCGCTGTTGTCGCGCAGAAGCGCTGAGACTTCGACCTCCTCGTCGTGTCTGCCGTAGAACATCGGCGAGGGCGTCGGGCCCAGTACGACAAAGGGGTTAGCTCTCGAGAGGTCGGCCTGTTCCCGCACGGCGCTCATCAGGGCCCGACGCGGAAAAGTCGCGCCCGCCAGTTGCATCAGGGCTTTTACATCCATCACCACCACAGAGGTGATCAGGCGGCGTTGCACCGTCATTGCTTCGGGCCGGCTTAGCCACTCGGTCGCGTCCTCTACCAAGAGAACGGCCAGGTTTGCGCGCGGGATCTCCTGGCGCGCTATCCGCCCCGTCTCTTCGAGCAGGCCGCTGCTCGGTGCCTGCACGGTCGCGCGAACGAACAGCCGACTGGGCAATACGGGATCGTCTCCGACCGCTCCGATCGAGACCGAGTCCGACTCGGTCTCCTCCCGGCGGATCGTCTGGAGCTCGTCGAGATCGAAGCTTTCGGCAAACAGCTCCGCTGCGCCGTCGGTGGCGAACGTCGTCGTCAGCGCTCGCGCCTTTGCCATGCGTTCCTGCTCCACCCACGCCAGACGACGACCTTCGATGATGTGAAGCGCGAGCTCGGAATGGTTGTTGCGGTACTCGGCTAGTGCGGCTTCCGCCGCCGGGCGCCGAGCGGGCAGCGATCTGGTCGTGACCACTCCTCTGCTCCAGATCTGCGCAGCGACGGCCGCTCGCAACGTGGCCAGGTCGGCCTCGGCGTCGATGGTCGACTGGAGGCGCCACATCGAGAGTCGGGAGAGGAAGGCGAGCCAAACCGTCAGCCAGATGATGAATAGCGTCACAGCGAGATAGACACCTTCACTCGCGCGGTCGCTCTGGCTGCCGATTCCATATGCGGCGACCATCGCGGTGTAGTAGATCGTGGGCGCGACCAAGGCGACACCAAGTGACCAGAGCTTCGTAGTCAGCAGCGATGAGAAAACGGTGTATGCGATGACGAAAGACGCAAACGGACTCGTAATCGGTCCACCGGTCTCGGCAAGCAGAAAGGTCAGAGCGACGAATTGCAGGACAAACGCGGTCGTGAACGCAGCCGGCAGAGCCCGGTGGCGGAATGCCTCTACGTCGATGAGGTACTCGTCGCGATTGAACAGCTTCAAAATGCCCACGGCAGGCGCATCGAAGCTGGGAGAGAGAAGCGAGAAAACCACCCAGATGACGACCTCTGGGACTATGAAGCCAATCGGGACCTTCTGATAGGCGAAGCCGACGATCGCTACGACAGCGATGGGAATGACCGTGTGCGACACCCAGACGGCAAGCGCCTGCTCGTCGCGCGTAAATCGCGGCGGCCTTGCCTGGGGCTCATCCACGTGCGAGCTCTAACTCAGCGAATCAGGTTGCGTGTACCCGTAGGCGGTTGATCGTGCGAAATGGGCGGAGGTCTCCGTTGCGCTCGGACCGGAGCTCACCGACCGGGATGGCCTGTCCGGCCACATCCTCCGTTGATCGAATCACCCGGAGCACCGCCCTGGTCAGATCAGCCGCAACCACGGTCGCGAGCCCAAGCAATGCGATAGCCGACGCGCTGCGTATGGATTGCGTCACGAAAGGGGCGGCCAATGCCCACACCGCGATCAGGAAGCTCAACCCTCGATACAGGAGGTCGACCTTGATCGCGGCGCGGCGACGCGTGAACATCCAAACGCATAACCCACTGCAATACAAGTCGCGAGCCAGCAAACCGAGCAGGACCAGCCCGGGCATAGAGCCCGCTGCCCAAGCGCCGATCAGGCAGCTGTCAATCGCAAGGCGATCCACCACACTGTCGGCTGCTCGACGTCCCGGCCCATCGGCATCGAGTTTGCGGGCGAGTACGCCGTCATAGAGGTCGGCGACCATGAACGCGCTCAGAAATACGATGGTGAGCGTCGGGCGCACCATGAACGTCGCGATCACGGGCGGAATAAGTCCCAATCGCATGATCGTGAAGGCGGTCAAGGCCTTCACTTGACGATCGCCGGGCAACTCCGAAAGGCGGCCGAGCGGCCATCGAAAGAGGGACATTGCGCCAGTCACGCCTGAAACCTTATACCGGTTCCACGACAATGTTGTGCCTCCCCGTAGCGGTACTACGGCCGAAGCGCTCCGGCGATTGCCGGTCGCGGGCTGTCAGTCGAACAGCTCGCCCAGGAATTCTCGCGTGCCCGGCTTTTTCCCACGTGCTCTCCTGTTCCAGAATAGGAGTTCTCGATGCCGATCAGCCGCTCCCATCTCTCCCGATCCACGACGATGCCGTTGCGGTCGTAAGAGCGCCAGCGCCGCGAGCACGGTGGTCGTGAGGAGGGCATGTCAGACTGGCGCGTCCCGTCATCGGTACCGCAGAATCTAAATAGGCGGCCCGGTTAGGCTGGTGAGGATGGGCCTTCTAGATCCAACGCCGCCGCCGTTTGAGGTCGAGGAGTGGCGCCGGAAGTCGCACCTGGAGCGGATCAAGCCGCTGGCTCAGGACTGGGCGCTGAACGGGTTCGGGACGCCGGTCGCTGTCTACTTCCTCTACGTCCTCAAGATCCTCGTGTATGCGGGAGGCGGGGCGCTGCTGATCTTCGCCACCAGCGGCTGGCCCGCCTGGACCGACCCGATCGTCTTCCAGAAGGCGGTCATCTGGACCATGCTCTGGGAGGTGCTGGGGCTCGGCGCCGGCTCGCTGCCGCTGACCCTGCGCTTCAAGCCGATGATCGGCGGCGTTCTGTACTGGCTGCGGCCGGGGACGACGCGGCTGCCGCCCTGGCCGGAGCGCGTCCCGGGGACGCGGGGGACGACCCGCACCTGGCTCGACGTCGCCCTCTACGCGGGGTTGCTGGGGGCGGCGGTCTTCCTCCTGCTCTCACCCGGCGGCGACGCGACCGCGCCCTGGGCCGACGGCACCGTCTCCCGCCTCGACCCGGCCGCGGTCGGGGTGATGCTGGCGCTGCTCGCCGCCCTCGGCCTGCGCGACAAGGTCCCGTTCCTGGCGGCCCGGGCGGAGATCTACGGCAACCTCTCGCTGATCTTCCTCTTCCCGCTGACGAACCTGGTGATCGCCGCCCAGCTCGTCTTCTTCTGCATCTGGTGGGGGGCGGCGTCCTCGAAGCTCAACCGCCACTTCCCCTTCGTGGTCACGGTGATGATCAGCAACACGCCGTGGAACAGATCCAAGAAGGCGAAGCGGCGGCTCTACACCGACCATCCGGAGAACCTGCTGCCCTCGAGGGTCGGCGCGGCGTCTGCCCACCTCGGCACGGTGATGGAGTTCACCCTGCCGCTGCTCCTGCTGCTGACCCAGGGCGGCTTGATCGGCACCCTGGCGCTGGCCGGGATGGTGATCTTCCACGTCCATATCTTCTCCACCTTCCCGCTGGCGGTGCCGCTGGAGTGGAACGTGTTCATGATCTTCGGCCTCTTCTTCCTCTTCGGCCACTACGCCGACGTGCCCTGGTCGACGCTCGACGACCCCCTGCTGATCGCGATCCTCGCGCTGACCTGCGTCGGGCTGCCGGTGCTGGGCAACTTCCGCCCCGACCTCGTCTCCTTCCTGCCCTCGATGCGCTACTACGCCGGCAACTGGGCGACCAGCCAGTGGCTGTTCCGGCGCGAGGGGGCGGCCGAGGAGAAGCTCGACCGCGACGTGGTCAAGTCGGCGCCGATCGTCACCAAGCAGCTGCAGAACTTCTACGAGCAGGACATGATCGACGTGCTCGTCTACAAAGGGCTGGCCTTCCGCTCGATGCACTCGCACGGGCGGGCGCTGAATGCGCTGACCGCGCGGGCGGTGCCCGACATCGACGAGTACGACGTGCGCGAGGGGGAGCTCGTCGCCGGCGTCGTCCTCGGCTACAACTTCGGCGATGGCCACTTCCACGACCACCGCCTGCTGGCCGCCGTGCAGGAGCGCTGCGGGTTCGGGCCGGGGGAGCTGCGGGTGGTGACGCTGGAGTCGCAGCCGGCCCACGTGGCGCGGCAGCGCTACCGGATCTGGGACGCCGCCGACGGCCTCGTCGAGGAGGGCTGGATCGACGTCCGCGACATGGTCAGCCGCCAGCCCTGGCTGGTCGGCGACGAGCCGTTCCCGGTCCACGATGCCTAGCGCGATCGTCGTCGGCTCCGGCCCCAACGGGCTCGCCTGCGCCGCGATCCTCGCCAAGCGCGGGGTGGAGGTGACGGTGATCGAGGCCGAGGACCGGATCGGCGGCGGCACCCGCAGCTCGGAACTGACGGTGCCGGGACTGCTGC
>DASQCL010000123.1:0-6201 GCA_035634715.1 Solirubrobacterales bacterium | reverse complement strand
CCAGGACAAAGCGGCGCGGCTCGCGGTCCGCTCGGATCGCCAGAGCGACCGCAAGCCGATCCAGGTCCACCGCGTCGACCACCAGGTGAAGGTGGTGCGGGCATCCCTGGTACGCGGCTCGGGCGGGGCCGCCGTCGCCGTCACGCTGCGAAACACCGGGTCGACTCCCGTGAACGACCTCCCGATCCTCGTCGGGGTCAAGACCGCCGCCGGGGGGGACCAGCCGCTCAACGGCGACGGGCACCTGCCGTACTTCCAGGCCCACGCGCCGGCGATTGCCCCGGGCGAGGAGGCCACCTGGGTCTTCACTACCCAGGATGACCTGGCGTCGGCCGAGTCGGCGTACGCCAAGGTCGGCGAGCCTTCGCCGTCTCCGGTGACCACGGCCAGCCGGGTCCCGGCCCTGGGCGTCCACACCGACTCCCACTCGACCGGCGGCGACACGGTGCAGGCAACGGTGAGCAACGACACCGGCCTGCCCCAGTACGACGTCGCGGTCTACGCATGGGCCGACAGGGACGGCCAGCTAGTAGCCGCCGGCCACGCCCAGATCTCCGACCTGAACGAGGGCGACACGAGCACGGTCAAGGTCGCACTGATCGGGAATCCCGAGGGGGCGGACGTCCACGTGGCGGCCCCGCCGACGATCTTCCAATGAGACAAGGAGAGACGATGAATCAGCCACAGGCAACGATCGCAACAGCGGAGTCTCAGGTCTCGACGTCCGCGAACGGCCACTACGCGCCATGCCAGGAGTGCGGCGCTCCGCTCGACCGCGACCAGCGCTACTGCATCAGCTGCGGGGCGCGACGCGGCGACGCGGCGAACCCCACCTCCCGGTACTTCGCCGCCGCGAGCCGGCAGCGGCGGGCGCTCGCCACGCGCAAGCCCGGAACGCGCAGCGCGACCAGCCGCGCGGCGGTCGTGGGGTTTTTCGTGCTCCTGCCAGTGGCGGTTGCCGCGGGTGTTCTCGTCGGTCGCAGCGGGATGAACAACGACAACGGAGCCGTCCAGCAGGCCCTCGAGGCGCTTCGCAACCAGCCGGCGACCGCAGTGGCCGCAACGGGCTCCGGGACGAGCACGCCGGTCTCCGACACGTCGAAGCTCCTGCCCAGCGATTGGTCCATGGACCAGGGCTACACGGTGAAGCTGGGCCTGCTTCCGATCGACACCACGGACCAGCAGGCAGCCTCCAAGGCCAAGAGCGATGCCGAGTCGAAGGGGGCCAAGGACGTCGGCATCATCAGTCCGAAGGACTTCGCGACGACCCCCGACCAGGGGTCGAAGGACTACGTCCTGTACTCGGGCGAGTTCAAGTCGAAGGCCGATGCGACCAAGGCCCTGGGCGGCCTGAAGAAGGACTTTTCGCAGGCCCAGGTGGTCGAGGTCCAAGCCGCCGGGAGCGGCGGCGGCGGTTCCGTGAACTCCAAGGTGGTCGCACACACGAGCCACGGCGTCGTCCACCAGGTCAGCGGCTTCCACCCGAGCCAGCAGGAGATCCAGAAGGACACCCAGACGGTCCAGAACCTGGCGCACCAGACCGGCAAGAACTACATCAACAGCCAGAAGACCCTGCCCGACATCACGGTGGTCGGCGGCGATCCGAACAGCGCACCGCCGCTTCCGACCGGCGGAGGTGACTGATCGTGGGGCTCGCTGACCTACCCGGATTCCGGCCCCGCGGCGAGGGCGCCAGGCGACGCGCCCAGGCCGCGGGGGAACGCCGAGACTCCAAGCCGGCGTCCACTACGACGCGGTCCACGAACGGGACGTCGCCCGATCGGGCGCCGGACAGGGAGCTCGTCGCCGAGCGCGACCGGCTCCTGGAGCGGTTCACGATCATGCAGGCCGACCTGGGCGGCGCCTTCTACGAGATGGCGATCCGCGACCACGTGCGGCTGGACGTCCTCACGCGCAGAGCCGCAGAGTTGCAGCGCGTGGACGCCGAGCTCGCCGAGGTCGAGCGCAGGCTGGAGATCGAGCGCTCCGATGCGGCGGGCAAGTGCCAGGCCTGTGGTGCGCCGTACGGCCACGGCATGCGCTTCTGCCCGCAGTGCGGAGGCCCGGTGACCGCGACCCCGGCGGTGTCGTGAGGCCCCGTTGGCGAACAGTCGTCACGACGGCCGGCAACGTGACCGGCCGTCGCTTCGGCTTCCTGGCGGCCTCGTCGATCATGGCGACGTCCGTGATCGTCGCGGCGGCGCTGACGGCGGGAAGCGGGGACGGCGCGCTTGCTGCGCTCCTGAGCAGCCTCGGGGCTCCCGGCGCCTCGAGCACGGGCGGGGATGCCGCGCTCGCCAGTGCCGGGGGCGGACCGCCCTCCTTCACGCCCGCCAAGGCGGGCTCTTCGCAGCAGGTGACGCGCTCCGTGATCACGAAGCCGTCGGCGCCCCTGCCCTCCGCGCCGGCCCCGGCGCCCGCAGCGCCGGCGCCCACGACGCCGCCCCCCACGACCACGACGCCCGCGCCGCCACCGCCGACGCCCCATGCCGGGCGCATCAAGCACGTCTTCGTCATCACGCTCGCCAGCCCCGGCTACGACCAGACTTTCGGGGATCAGTCCGAGATGCCCTACCTGAACTCCACGCTCGTCCCCGACGGTGAGCTGCTCACCAACTATTCGCTCCTCACGACCAGCGAGATGCCGAACTACATCGCGATGGTCAGCGGCCAGCCGCCCAACGCGCTGACGAAGGAGGGCTGTCCCAAGTACAAGGAGTTCCCCTCCAACCCTAAGTACGACAAGTACGGGCGGGTCGAAGGAGACGGCTGCGTGTATCCGGCCCAGACGCTCACGGTCGCCGACCAACTCGCCAGCGGCGGCTTCACCTGGCGGGCGTACATGGAGGACATGGCGGACGACAGCGGCCCCCACAACTGCGTTCATCCCGACACCGGGGCCGGGTACGACCCCGCGACTGGGGGCTACGACCCGCACCTCAACCCGTTCGCGTACTTCCACTCGCTTTTGGACCTCGGCTCCTGCGCGCTCAACGATGTGCCGCTCACCGGGCTCCGGACCGACCTCGAGGAGAAGTCGACCACGCCCAACTACTCGTTCATCTCGCCGAACCTGTGCCACGTGGGCGTTCCGGGACAGTGCCCGGGCAACGGCCCGGACGGGGCCGCTGCCGCCGACGAGTGGCTGTCGCAGATCATCCCGGAGATCCAGGACTCCCCGGCCTACAAGAAGGACGGGGTGATCATCATCAGCTTCGGCCAGGTCGCCGCCGGGCAGCAAGCGAAGAGCTCCTCAGCGGATCCGAAGCAGGTCGGGATGGTCCTGCTCTCGCCGTTCATCACCGGCGGCGAGACGGATTCGAACGACTACACCCCCGATTCGCTCATGCGGACGACGGATGAGCTGTTCGGGATCACTCCGATCGCCGACGCGGCATCGGTGGAGACATACTCGTTCTCGGGTCCGCTGCTCGGAACCGGCAGCTGAGACCCGTCTAGCAGCGCGGGCCTGTGGGGTAGTCGGGCGCGCTCTTCGCCTTGCTGACGACGTCGGCGCCGAGCTCGTTCAGGAAGCGGGCCATCTCCCTGCCGGAGTGGGTCTTCATGCCCTCGCTGTAGCAGGACGCGGCGCGCGTCTCGCCGCGCTTGTTGGCCCAGCCCATCTCGATTCCGGTACCGCTCGGCAGCGCCTTGGCGATCGTCTCACCGGGGGCCACCTTCGTGCCGGCCGGGACGAGCTTCTTCAGCGTCTCGGCGACGTAGATGATGTCGCCCTTGTGGTCGCCCCGGAGCAGCTTGTACCAGAGGAAGTGTCCGCCCGGCCAGCCCGAGTGGCTGTCGGAGCCGAGGATCTTCGCCTTGCCGATCGCACGCACCGGGTAGCGGTGGTTGGGCATGTAGTCGACGCCCATGTCGATCCGTCCCGCGTACCAGGACTGGTGCTTGAACGGGTTGACGTACTTGCCGCTCTTGCAGCTCGAGCCGGAGCCCGTCGCGCCAGTGCCGCCGGAGCCGCTGTCGCTGCCGCAGACACCCGAGGCAGCGTCTCCGGCGGGGGCGAGGGCCCCGATGGCGATCACAGATAGGGCCGCCGCCGTAGCGATCCCTGCCTTGGTGCGCATGGAAGTCAAGCCGGGTCTCCTTCGTCGGCCGACGGGGTTAGCTGTCGGGCTGGCGCTGAAGAAGCAGCGCTCCCCCGGAGGGGTTCGCCCCGAACTGTCTGGTTCCCCCGCTCCCGAGCTCGAAGGCTCGGGATTAGGCGTTTACCGGGTCTGAAGTTTCGCGGCAGTCTAGAGCATGCCGTGGACGTTCGCTAACACAACCCTCACAAAACCACGGAGGCAGCGGCTTGGCAGCGGCTACTGCAGGCGGCGGTACTTGCGCACGCAGAGCGGGACGAAGACGAGCAAGATGCCCGCGGTCCAGGCCAGCACCTGCCACAGCGAGCTGCCCATGGTGCCCCCGATCGCCAGAACGCGCGCCGCGTCGGCGGCCGCGGTGACCGGGCTCACGTTAGCGATGGTCTGAAGCCACGACGGCATGGTGTCGATCGGGACGAAGATCGAGCTCGCGAACACGAGCGGGAAGATCGCGATGAAGCCGGCAGACTGGGCCGCCTCCGGCCCCTTCGACACCAGCCCGACGTAGGCGAAGATCCAGCTGAGCGAGAAGCCGAACATGGCGACAACGAGGATCGACGCGACGGCCGCCGGGACGCCTTCACCGAACCGGAAACCGATCGCGTAGCCGACGGCAGCCATCAGCAGGATCACGAAGAGGTTGCGAACCAGATCCGCGAGCGTGCGCCCCGCCAGCACGGCGGACCGCGCCATCGGCATCGAGCGGAAGCGGTCGATGACCCCACGTTGCATGTCCTCGGACAGCCCGATCGCCGTCTGTGTGGCCCGAAACGCGGTGGACTGGATGAAGATCCCCGGCAGCAGGAAGTCCTTGTAGCTGACGCCCGCGGGCAGCGAGCCGCCGATCGCGCCGCCGAAGACGAAGGCGAACAGCAGCACGAACATGATCGGCTGGATGGTCGAGAACAGGAGCAGCTGCGGCTGACGGATGAAGTGGCGCATGTTGCGGCCGGCGACGATGTAGCCGTCGCGAACGGTCGAGCCAAGACGCTTGATCATCAGCGCGGAGCCCCCGCCGTCTCGCGCTCGCCGGCCGGGTACTCGTCCGTCTGTTGGTCGCCGTCCTCCGAGGCGGGCACACCGGTCAGGGTGAGGAAGACGTCGTCGAGCGTGGGCCGGCGAAGGCCGAGATCGCTGACAGGGATGTTCGCCTCCCTGAGGGCGCGAGCCGCGAACTCGATCGTGGTGATCCCGTCCTGCGGCGCCGGCAGCGTCAGCTCGCGATCCGACGCGGACGGCTCGGGGGTCCCGCAGCCGAGCTGGGTGAGAGCCTCGATCGCCCGGGGGCGGTCCGCTGCATTGGCCAGGCGGGCCTCGATCATCTGGCCGCCCACCGAGTCCTTCAGCTCGTCGCCGGTCCCCTCGGCGATCACCCCGCCATGGTCGATCACCGCGATCCGGTCGGCGAGCTGATCCGCCTCCTCCAGGTACTGCGTGGTGAGCAGCAGGGTCGTCCCCTGGCGCACGAGGTCCCTGATCGAGTCCCAGATCTGATTGCGGCTACGAGGGTCGAGTCCGGTGGTCGGCTCGTCGAGGAAGAGCATCCGGGGGCGGGTCAGGAGGCTCGAGGCCAGGTCGAGCCGCCGTCGCATGCCTCCCGAATACGTCTTCGCGACCCGGTCACCGGCATCCGCCAGGTCGAACTGTTCGAGCAGGTCGTCCGCGCGCCGGCCCGCCTCCTGGCGGCTCAGGCGAAACAGCTGGCCGAACATGCGCAGATTCTCGCGGCCCGTCAGGAGCTCATCGATCGCCGCGAACTGGCCGGTGAGCGCGATCACCTCGCGCACCTGGCTCGCCTGGTGGACAACGTCGAGCCCGAAGACGGAAGCGCTGCCGGAGTCGGGCTGGAGCAGCGTGGCGAGCACCCTCACCATCGTGGTCTTGCCGGCTCCGTTCGGCCCAAGCAGGCCCTGGACGGTGCCCTCCTCGACGGCGAGGTCCACGCCGCCCAGCGCGACGGTCTCGCCGAAGCGCTTGACGATGCCCTCGGCCTCGACGGCCCGTTCAGCCATGTAGGTAGTTAAGCGACTGCGGCGATCTCAGTCGGCGCCGGCTCGAGCGCGTGCTCCAGCACCTCGTCGATCGTCATGACGGGGTGGAA
>DASQCL010000122.1:0-5325 GCA_035634715.1 Solirubrobacterales bacterium | reverse complement strand
ATCTTCGGGTGCCGGGCATCGAAGCGCCGATCGAGATCTCGCGCGACCGCTGGGGCGTGCCTCACGTCCGCGCCGAGACCGATCTCGACCTCTGGTTCGGCCAGGGCTTCTGCCACGGGCAGGATCGCCTCTGGCAGGTGGACCTCTACCGCCGGATCGGCTCGGGGCGGTTGTCGGAGATCGCCGGCACCGCGGGACTGGTCACCGACCGATTCCTCCGGACGCTCGGGTTGCGCCGCGTCGCCGAGCGCGAGGCCGCCGAGGTCGCGCCGGACATCCGCGCCCGCCTGGACGCCTACTGCGCCGGCGTCAACGCGGCCGCCGCCGATCGCCCGCTGCCGGTCGAGTTTCAAGTTCTTCGCCAGCGCTTCGAGGCCTTCGTGCCGGCCGACGCGCTCACGATGACGAAGCTCCTCTCCTACGGCCTGTCCACCAACTGGGAGCGGGAGCTGCTGCGCGCCGAGATGACCCGCGAGCTCGGCCCCGACGTCGCCGCTCGGCTGGATCCGGGGTATCCGGCGGGGAATCCAGTGGTGCTCACCCCCGGTGCGGGGTGGAGTGGCGACGGCCTCGCGCTCGCCGAGCAGATCGCGAAGGTGCGCGGCACGATCGGCCTGGCGGTCGAGGCCACCGGCTCCAACAACTGGGCCGTGAGCGGCGAGCGCTCGGCGACCGGGGGGCCGCTGATGGCGGGGGACCCCCACCTGCCCCCGAGCATGCCCGGGATCACCTACCAGGTGGGCCTCTACCTGGGCGACCGCTTCTGCCGCGGCGCCAGCCTCCCCGGGCTGCCGGGCGTGACCATGGGCCAGAACAACGACGTGGCGTGGACGTTCACGAACGTGATGGCGGACGTGATGGACCTCTTCATCGAGCGAATCGACGGTGACGAGTACGAGCTCGATGGCGAGCGCCGGCCCCTCGAGGTCATCGACGAGGAGATCGCCGTCAAGGGCCAGGCGTGGCCCGAGCGCCTCGCGGTCCGCGTGACCGAGCACGGGCCGATCGTCAACGAGGCCCTGCGCGCCGACGACGCGGAGCCGCTCGCGCTGCGCTTCTCAGCCCTCGACTCCCCGGGGATCACCGAGGCGAACTTCGGCGTCCTCGACTTCGACGGCGGCCCCGGGCTGGTCGAGGGGCTTGCGGCTCACGCTCATCCCGTGTCGAACCTGGTCTGGGCGGATCGCCACGGTTCGATCGGCTACAAGACGGTCGGCCGGATCCCGCTGCGAAAGGGCGGCTGCCCCGATCTGCCGAAGCCCGGCTGGTCGGGCGAGTACGAGTGGGAGGGCTGGATCCCCTACGAGGAGCTGCCGCAACTCGACGACCCGGAGACGGGGTTCGTCATCACGGCCAACAACCGTGTCGCTCCGGCGGATTACCCGCACCACATCACGAGCGACTACCTGGACGGCTACCGGGCGCAACGGATCGAGGAGCTGCTCCAGGCGCGCGCCGAGCACGATCTGGAGAGCTTCGAGTCGATTCAGACGGACATGCAGTCCATCCCCGGCCTCGAGACGGTGCACCGACTGGTCCGGCTGAGTCCCCGCGACCAGCGCGAGCTTTCGGCGCTCGAGCGCCTGCGCTCCTGGGACGGCGACATGGGCCCGGCCTCGATCGCCGCGACGATCTATCAGGCGTTCACGCTGCGGCTGGGGAAGGAGGTCGCGCGAGCGGCGATCGCGGACCGCGATCTGATCGA
Source organism: Solirubrobacterales bacterium (assembly GCA_035634715.1). Taxonomy (GTDB): domain Bacteria; phylum Actinomycetota; class Thermoleophilia; order Solirubrobacterales; family 70-9; genus AC-56. The sequence goes on along the minus strand of DASQCL010000122.1, from coordinate 3,620 downwards.
GCGGTGGCTCGACCGCGCGGACAACGGATTCGTCGCCCACGTGACCTCGCCATGGCGCTGGCAGGCGCACCTGCTCACCCTCTGGGAGGAGGGCGACGACGACCTCGTCGGGCGCCCGTGGGACGACCTGGTCCTCGATGCGCTTCGCGGCGCGATGGACGACCTGGAATCCGAGTTCGGCTCCGATCAGGAGGCCTGGCGGTGGGGCCGCGTGCATCCGCTGGTCTTCCCGCACGCGCTCGGCGCCGCCAACCCCTTCTTCGCCAAGATCTTCAACCGCCGGTTGGAGGTGGGCGGCGCCCAGGAGACCGTCGCGCAGGTCGGCTGGGACCCCAATGACCCGTTCACGGCGATCTGGGCACCATGCTGGCGGATGGTCGCCGACCCGACCGACCCCGAGAGGTCGCGCTGGCAGGCGTTCACCGGGCAGTCGGGCCACCCGGCGAGCCCGCACTACGACGACCTGCAGCCGGACTGGAAGGAGGGCCGCACCCAGCCGATGGCGGGCGAGGGGCCCTGGGAAACCCTCATCCTGGAGCCGGAATGAGTCGCCGGAGCGAGATCCAACTCTCCCCCGAAGAGCAGCGCGAGCTGATCGACTCCGAGCGCGTCGTGGTCGTCTCCAGTCTGGGCCGGAACGGCTGGCCGCACTCGATGCCGCTCTGGTACGTGCCGCGCGACGGCGAGATCTGGATCTACACCTACGCCAAGTCGCAGAAGGTCAAGAACCTGGAGCGCGACGCCCGGGCCACGCTGCTGATCGAGACGGGACACGAGTACGCCGAGCTCCGCGGGGTCGAGATCGAGGCGGAGGCGGAGATCCACCGCGACCTCGACACGGTGTTCGAGATGGCCAAGGCGCTGACGTCACGGTACGCCGGGGGAGCCCAGGTCGACGACGCGGCAGCCGCGGCGCTCCGGGCTCAGGCTCGAAAGCGCGTCGCCATCCAGTTTGCGCCCGTGCGGGTCGCCACGTGGGATCACCGGAAACTGGGCGGGACCTACTAGCCTTCCCGCGGTCATGGAGAGCCTGAAGGGTTTGATTCTCTCGGGCGGTGCCGGCACGCGCCTGCGCCCGATCACGCATACCTCCGCGAAGCAGCTCGTGCCGGTGGCGAACAAGCCGGTGCTCTTCTACGGAATCGAGGCGCTGGTCGAGGCCGGTGTCGAGGAGATCGGGATCATCATCGCCCCCGAGACGGGCGACGAGATCGAGGCCGCCGCCGGCGACGGATCGCAGTTCGGCGCCCGGATCACGTACATCCGCCAGGACGCCCCGCTCGGTCTCGCCCACGCGGTGCTGACGGCCGAGGACTTCCTCCAGGACGGGCCGTTCGTGATGTACCTCGGCGACAACCTCCTCCGCGACGGCATCAGGGACCTGGTCGAAGCCTTCCGCGAGTCCGAGCCGGACGCCCTCATCCTCTTGACCCGCGTTCCGGACCCCGAGCACTACGGCGTCGCCGAGCTGAACGGCGAGGAGGTGGTGCGGCTGATCGAGAAGCCGAAGGAGCCGCCGACCGACCTGGCGCTGGTGGGCGTCTATCTCTTCGGCCCACAGATCTTCGACGCCGCGAAGGCGATCGAGCCATCGGGGCGCGGCGAGCTCGAGATCACCGACGCGATCCAGTGGCTGATCGACAATGGCAAGGCGGTCGCGAGCCGCACGGTCACCGGCTGGTGGAAGGACACCGGCCAGCTCGACGACATGCTGGAGGCGAACCGGCTCGTCCTCGAGGACATCGAGCGCTCGGTCGAGGGCGAGCTCATCGACTCGAAGGTCGAGGGCCGCGTGATCGTCCAGAAGGGCGCGAAGCTCGAGCGGGCGGTCGTGCGAGGCCCCGCGATCATCGGCTCCGGCTCCCGCATCACCGACGCCTACATCGGCCCCTACACGTCGATCGACGCCGGGGTGACGGTCGAGCACGCGGAGGTCGAGCATTCGATCCTGCTGTCGGGGTCGAGCGTGACCGATCTCGACGCGCGAATGGAGGCGAGCCTGCTCGGCAGGAACGTCACCCTTTGCCGGGGCGCGTCGCTGCCCAAGACCCTGCGCATGATCGTCGGCGACAACGCGGAGATCAAGATCCCGTGAACCCGCGCCGGTCCGAGAGCCTGAAGGTCCTCGTGGCGGGCGCGGGCGGCATGCTCGGGCGCGACTTCAGCGCCGCCGCACGCGAGCGCGGCCACGACGTCGTCGGGCTCGCCCACAGCGCGCTCGACATCACCGACTCCGCGTCGGTCGAGCGGGCGATCGCGCTCCACACGCCCGACGTGGTCGTCAACTGTGCGGCGTACACGGACGTGGACGGCGCCGAGGCGGACGAGCGTGGAGCGATGCGCGTCAACGACGAGGGGGCAGCCAGCCTCGCCGCAGCCGCCGCCAGCGTGGGCGCCAAGATTGTCCACCCCTCGAGCGACTACGTCTTCGACGGCTCCTCGCGCCGTCCCTACGTCGAGTCCGACGTCACCGGGGCGATCTCGGCCTACGGGCGCTCGAAGCTCGCCGGTGAGACCTCGGTCGCGGTCTCCAACCCGCGGCACTTCATCGTCCGCGCCTCGTGGCTGTTCGGGATCGGCGGCAAGAACTTCGTCGAGACGATGCTCCGCCTCGGCAACGAGCGGCCCGAGGTGCTCGTCGTCTCGGATCAGGTCGGCTCCCCCACCTACACGCGCCACCTCGGCGAGGGGCTCGCCGAGCTCATGGAGCGCGACGAGTTCGGCATCCACCACATGGCGGCCGAGGGCAGGTGCTCCTGGTACGAGTTCGCCCAGGAGATCTTCGACCAGGCGGGCGTCGAGTGCCACGTCATGTCGGGGACGACCGAGATGCTCGCCCGCCCGGCGCCGCGGCCGGCCTTCTCCGTACTCGGGACCGAGCGACCCGACCCCATTCGGCTGCCGCACTGGCGCCAGGGCCTTGCGGAATACCTGGCCGAGCGCGAGGCGGCGAAGCACGAGGTCGTGGCATGAGGGTCCTCGTCGCCGGCGGTGCCGGCTTCATCGGCTCGTGCTACGTGCGCAGGCGCCTCGAGGCTCATCCCGAGGGCTCCGTTCGCGTCCTCGACAAGCTCACCTACGCCGGCCGGCGCGAGAACCTCAAGGGGCTGCCCGAGGACCAGGTCGAGTTCGTGGACGGCGACATCGCCGACATCGAGCGGGTCGCCGAGGCCGTCGAGGGCTGCGACGCGATCGTCAACTTCGCCGCCGAGTCGCACGTCGACCGCTCGATCGAGTCGCCTGGCGAGTTCATCGAGACGGATGTCTTCGGGGCGTTCGTGCTGCTCGAGGCCGCCCGGTCGGCCGGCATCCGCCACCTCCAGGTCTCGACCGACGAGGTCTACGGCTCGATCGCGTCAGGATCCTTCACGGAGCAGTCGCCGATCCAACCCTCCTCCCCGTACTCGGCGTCGAAGGCGGGCGGCGACCTCATCGTCGGCGCCTACCACCACACCTACGGGTCCGATGCGCTGATCGTGCGCGGGTCCAATAACTACGGCCCTCGGCAGCATCCGGAGAAGCTGATCCCGCTCTGCGTCCTGAACGCGCTGAACGGCGACCCGCTCCCGGTCTACGGCGACGGCATGCAGGTCCGCAACTGGATCTTCGTCGAGGACATG